>NZ_JBFDUZ010000015.1 GCF_040719145.1 Paenibacillus sp. JQZ6Y-1 | reverse complement strand
GCATCGATTCAGAGATCGACAGACCCGCTGCATCATCTGCTGCACGGTTGATACGCATACCGGAAGACAATTTCTCCATACTTTTACTTGAAGAAGCACTGTTCAGGTTCAGGTTACGCTGAGTGTTCAAAGCTGCAATATTGTGGTTGATAATCATGTTATTATTTCCTCCTTGAAGGTACGTTCCCACATCCATGTGGTTTATTTTGGCGATTCAGCGAGCCGATCGTACCCGCCTTACCGCTCTATTATATATATCGTCGCTTCCACTGGATTTGTTTATAGCAAACGGAACCTTTTCATTCCATTTTATGATTCATTTTTTGAAATTATATAGACAAGGTATGTATCTTAAACGGTATGTGTCCTTTCAATGATGAGAATACGACCTTGACTGCTTACATAGAACGGCATAGGAACGATTGGAATGGCAAAGAAAAAAGACCCTGAATACTTCCAGGGTCTTTGAGATGGGCGAGAATCGCCACCGCTTAGGATTAACGCAGCAGGGACAGAACGCCTTGTGGTGCAGAGTTAGCTTGGGACAGCATAGATTGTGCCGCTTGTACCAAGATGTTGTTTTTAGTCAGTTTAACCATTTCAGAAGCCATGTCAGTATCACGGATGTTGGATTCCGCTGCTGTCAGGTTTTCTGTAGTAGTACCCAGGTTGTTCGAAGTGTATTCCAGACGGTTTTGCTTCGCACCCAACTTAGCGCGCTCTGTTGCTACCGATTGGATTGCTGTTTCGATGCT
Organism: Paenibacillus sp. JQZ6Y-1; assembly: GCF_040719145.1. Classification (NCBI taxonomy): domain Bacteria; kingdom Bacillati; phylum Bacillota; class Bacilli; order Caryophanales; family Paenibacillaceae; genus Paenibacillus; species Paenibacillus kandeliae. Next base: position 929 of record NZ_JBFDUZ010000015.1, on the reverse strand, counting down.
TGCCAGGCTAGAACCAGAAGTCAGACCTGTAAAGCTACCTGTAGTGATCGCACCGATAGAGATTGTTACGCCAGTTTTGTCGCCAACTTGGATTGTAACACCCTTCGTGATGCTGATACCGTTGAAGGTTGTTTGGGACATGATGTTGTTGATTTGTGTACCCAGCTCGCCTAACTCTTGGTTGATGTTCGCTTTGTCAGTGGAAGAGTAAGTTCCGCTGGCTTTTTGTACGTTCAGTTCTTTCATACGTGTCAGCATGGAGCTAACTTCGTTCATTGCACCCTCAGCTGTTTGTACGTAAGAGATACCGTCTTGTGCGTTACGGGAAGCTTGTTCCAGACCGCGAATTTGACCGCGCATCGATTCAGAGATCGACAGACCCGCTGCATCATCTGCTGCACGGTTGATACGCATACCGGAAGACAATTTCTCCATACTTTTACTCGAAGAAGCACTGTTCAGGTTCAGGTTACGCTGAGTGTTCAAAGCTGCAATATTGTGGTTGATAATCATGATTTATTTCCTCCTTGAAGATAAGTTCCCACATCCATGTGGTTATTTTGGCGATTCAGCGAGCCGATCGTACCCGCCTTACCGCTCTATTGTATATATCGTCGCTTCCACTGGATTTGTTTATAGTAAGCTGAACCTTTTCTTTCATTGTTAGCAGTGATTTTGTAGGAAAATATACAACAAAACAACAGCTATAGTTCAATTCATATGTATACTTCAGGTGGTTCGTATACACAGGGTTGAAAGACAAAGAAAAAAGACCCTGAATACTTCCAGGGTCTTTGTAATAGGCGAGAATCGCCACCGCTTAGGATTAACGCAGCAGGGACAGAACGCCTTGTGGTGCAGAGTTAGCTTGGGACAGCATGGATTGTGCCGCTTGTACCAAGATGTTGTTTTTAGTCAGTTTAACCATT
>NZ_JBFDUZ010000014.1 GCF_040719145.1 Paenibacillus sp. JQZ6Y-1 | reverse complement strand
CGCATATCGATTGAACGTCTGCCCATCGGTAATCGTTCCCTGAATCACATCTCGATTCAAGAAGCGCTTTAGCTTCGGATCATAGTACCGCGCTCGCATATAGTATAAACCGTTCGGGTCCGTCTGGACACCGTCTCGTCCGTTGTAGCGAAATGGCTGATTTGTGCTACCTTCATGCGACGTGAGTTCACCATACAGCCCATACGTATAGCGGTCCGTCACCTGACTGGCTTCGTTCGTCAGGATCGTCGTGCTTCCCCGTAAGTCACTGTGATAACTCAGGTACTGTCCGTCCGCATCTTCCCGTCCAATCAGTCCCAGTCCATACACATACCAAGCGAAAGCTTCGCCGTCTTCGTTCACTTCCATCAGCATCCGACTGAGTGGAGACGATTCATCCACTACATACCGGATTACCGATTTGCGCTGCTTCATCTCGATTCGGTTGCCGCTGGCACTATAGCGATAGCGTAACCGTCCGGATTGGATTAAGCGATTCCGGGCATCATACTCATACGCTCCCATCTGTTCGCCATCGGTCGCATACAGCAGGTTGCCATCTGCATCCAGTTCGACCGGATACTCACCCACACGTAGCAGGCGGTTGTCTGCTTGGTAGAACCATTGCTGCGTAGACGCACGGCTCGATGAACTAGAGGAGCCACTAGACGAAGCGATGCCCGCTAGCTCTCTCTGCTCTTCGGTTAGGTTCCCTGCCCGGTCATACGTATACCGGATCGTTTGGTCCGGTAGCTGTCCATGAATCAAGCGCTTGAAGTTATCATACGTGTACTGCCGGTCTTCTTCTTGCAGCAGCTGTCCAGCAGGGCTGTAGGTATACCGGAATTGTTGTAACCGAATCCCCAGCCCACTCGTATCGGTTAACCGGGTCAGCTGACCCGCGGCATCGTAGCTTCGTTCTTCTCGGCTACCGTTGGGACGGCGCGTTTGGATCAGGCGACCACTGCGATCGTACCGGTAGGCTGTCAATCGACCGTTCCAGTCTTTGACTTCGCTCAGTTCCCCTGCTGCCGTATACCGATATTCTACCACTTTTCCATCCGGATAGGTGAGATGCGTCAGACGTCCAGCCGCATCATAAGCATACCGGATCACATGCCCAAACTCATCGGTCGATTGAATCAGTTGACCCAAGGCATCGTAGACCTTCTCTTGTACCGCTCCGTTTTCTTCGATGCGGTTCAGTTGTCCATCTTCGGTGTAGCTCAGCTCAATCGTACCGACTTCATCTCGCTGCTGCAGCAAGCGACCACTGGCGTCGTACACATAGTGGATCTGCTGCCCGCGGGCACCGGTTTGGCGATGGAGCCAGCCTCGTTCGTCATACGCATAGTGTAGCGCGTTCCCGCTGGCATTGGTGATGTGTACCAATCGACCACTCGCATCGTACTGCTGCTGGGTGGAGTTGCCTTCTGCATCGGTATACGATGTCAGTTGATCGTCCCCGTCAAAGGTTTGTTGATAGGTGGCGGTTTCTGCCTGTGTGCCACTTTGCATCACTTCGATCAGGCGATGATTCACATCGTAACGGAAGTGGCTGGTACGTCCATCTGCGTCTTGACTTTCCAGCAGTTGGTGCAGACTGTTGAAGCGATAGTGTGTGGTGTGTCCAAGTCCATCCTGCAATGCGATCGGACGACCCAGATGATCATAGGTCAATTGCTGGACGACGTGCCCATCCGCATCCTGCACCGATAGCAAGCGACCGACAGCATCATGCTGGTAAGTGGTTTCGCGTCCGAGTGGGTCGGTGACCACGTCCAAGCGACCGACAGCATTGTACCGCAGGGTAGCGGTTTCGCCTAAGGCATTGGTTTCGGCAATCAGGCGATCCTCAGCATCATAGGTGTATTGTACGGTTTCACCAAGCGCATTGGTGACCGTGGCGATTTTGCCATTCGGTGTATAGGTGTAGCGAGATGCCGCACCAGAAGGCTGTACTCGCTGGATCGGACTACCAAAACCATCGTATACCGTGGTCCAGCTACGTCCTTCGGCATCGATGCGTTCGATCAGGTTGTCATCGCCATCATAGTACTGGTGACTGACCCCGCCTGCTGCATCTTCCAGCGTAGTAATCCGCCCCACGTCATCCAGTTGGACTTGGGTGGTTCGACCCGCAGCATCGGTATACGCACGCAGATTGCCCTGCGTATCATAGTCATAGCGGGAGATGCCGCCATTGAAGTCAGTATACTGCTCCACTTGACCGGAATCGGTGTAGCTCCAATAGGCAGAACTTCCATCCGGGCGAACGACGGCTGTCTGGCGACCAACCTCATCGTAACGATATTCCGTCACACTACCTTCGGCATCCACAATCTGAGACAGCAAATGATCCG
>NZ_JBFDUZ010000013.1 GCF_040719145.1 Paenibacillus sp. JQZ6Y-1 | reverse complement strand
GACCCCGCCTGCTGCATCTTCCAGCGTAGTAATCCGCCCCACGTCATCCAGTTGGACTTGGGTGGTTCGACCCGCAGCATCGGTATACGCACGCAGATTGCCCTGCGTATCATAGTCATAGCGGGAGATGCCGCCATTGAAGTCAGTATACTGCTCCACTTGACCGGAATCGGTGTAGCTCCAATAGGCAGAACTTCCATCCGGGCGAACGACGGCTGTCTGGCGACCAACCTCATCGTAACGATATTCCGTCACACTACCTTCGGCATCCACAATCTGAGACAGCAAATGATCCGGTGTGTAGCTGTACTCGGTAACATGCTCCAGTGGATCGATCTCACGGATCAGTTGACCGTGCTCATCATATTCATACCGAATCGTCTCACCGAGGGCATTGGTTACGCTCGCCTGCTGACCATTTTCATGGTACGTATAGCTTGTCCGATGTGCGTCCTCTTCCTGAACTTCCAACAACTGCAGTTGTTCATTGTGTACAACCATTCGCTGATCGCCCAAACGATTGATCAAGATAGTCACAATTTGACCTGGACGACTATCCAAATCATAATGCAACCAAGACATATGACCGCTAGCATCACTTTGACCAATAATACGATGCTGATCGTCAAATGTATTGGTGAACTTGGTTATTCCATCTTGAGTTAACGAGATTAACCGTCCATATTCATCATTGGTGAACTTAGTTTCTATACCGGTCGCATCTGTAAAACGAACAAAGCATCCGCGATCGTCGTACTCCATCCGGATGACACGACCAGCATCGCGTACAGAGGTAACACGATGCTGTTCATCGTACGTCAACGTAAACTGGCGACGGGTAATTTCATCTGTTAAATGAGTCAGCAACCCTTCGTCATCATAGGTTAATTCTAGTGATAATTGCTCTGCATTTGTTACTCGAATCAAACGACCTTCTGAATCAAAGGTATGTACTTCCCTTGGTTGTCTGCTTGTTAAAACATATCCTTGCTCGGTCGATTGCAGTTCATCCTGCCGGACATCCAGATCCTTGCTGCGGTACACACCGGATGGCTGCAAATGAAAGACGCTGCGTCGTCCTTCCGTATAATGAACCGTAATCCATGACGGCTGTATATCTTGTTTGAATGTCCGTTGATTTTCCGATTGTTCTTGTGCCGGTTGTTGCTGCTCTGCTGCATCCTCTATTTCTAGACGTACTACATAGTTATGGGTCCAAGCTTTGCCCAATGCTCCCTGTTGCAATCTTCCGGAATGATACAACATTCGGAAAGGCCAAACCGCAGCACCATATAATGATAAGGCATCGTGGTCGATAAACTGATGCCCGGTTGCCATATGAATTGGATCTACCGCACAACTTTTAATATTGGATTTTGTAACATCCTGAGCTTGTACAGACTTTTCCGTATTGGCCATCTTTTTGCTGACATCCGAAGTATGCTCCAAATTTTTGGTTACTTTGGTTGCTTCTGCGGATGTATCAGCAGCATTCATTGTCTTACTAACTTTTCCGGTAGCCGCCAGAGCGCTTGCACCCGTAACTGCTGCTATGGTTGCATCAGATGCCACAGAATGATGATCCGTAGCATTGACCGTTTCATTATGGTAAGGAGCAGATTCACTATCCACAATGCTGCGCTTTGTTGACGAGGGAGCTGCATCCATGCCTTCTGAACTTCGCTCTGCATGCTCTGCGCTATTGCCGGCTTTGCTGCTTGTTTTGCTGCCGGCACTGCCGAAGTCATCGGCTCCGTTTTCCGCTGCCTGCGTGACCGTTTTCCCCTTGCTCGTGGCACTGACACTGCCTGCCAAATTATCTGCATTTCGCGTCGCCGATGATACGGCTTCAGTCACATCGTCGGCATGGCGGGTCGCTTCCCCGACCACGTTGACCACTTCGTCCGCATACTTGGCAACTTTGACTGCTTTGCTGACCCCTTTACCTAGGGGTCCCATGACGCCCAATACCCGCTCCCATGCTTCCAGTTTTTCGCCAGTTAACAGGTCGCGACCAGTCACTGCTTCGATAATCCCTTTGACATTACCCACAAATGGAACAAAATCGAGGACCAAACTTGCCGCTGCTAGCGCAAAGCTAAACATTTTGCCGACATCGATGTCTTCGCCATTCCGGTCGGCTTCCTCGTATTCATCACGCTTACGGCTCACCAGCTGGGACATCTGTTCCAGCTGCTGCTGCATCTCATCCAATTGCCGATGGATACGGTTAAATGTACTTTCTACACTGCCGGTATTCCGTGTTTTGGAACTCAGACTATTCTTCGCCTGATCCAGCTCTTGCTTTAACTCCTCCACTTCCCGCGCCGCGCGATCCAGACTGCGAGAAGCTTGTGTCAGGCTGTCTAATCCGACTTCCAGTTTCATCTATGTTTTCCCCTTTTAGCAATCTTCTCTATTGCGAGCTACTACTTTTTTCATTTTGAAGGCACTTTGATCATCCCTGTTTGGATTGCCCGGTCAATCATAAGTGCACTTTCAGCACGCGTTAGGCTAGCTTGCGGTTTGAATGATTGGTCTGGATACCCCTCAAGAATTTGTGTACCAGTTAAAGTATTCACATCTTTTTTTGCCCATTCCGAAACATGATCATTATCTGTGTAATTTGCCGTAGAAATGGACTGCTGCGATAAAAGATTAGACAGTGCTCCACTGAGCATTTTCGCTGCTTGCTCTCGATTAATAAGTTGATCGGGCTTGAAGAAATCCTTATCATATCCTTGCGCAATTCCTGCTCGAACCGCTGCTTTTAATGTAGGAATATACCAAGCAGATGAATCAGTATCAACAAAAGTCAAAGCTGTATTTTGGGCATCCTGAATCTGATCATTTGGCAATACCAAACGAGTCAACATTGCCAAAAACTGTATACGTGTCGTGCCATCTTGCGGCATGAATTTCTCTTCTGTCATTCCTTCCACAATACCGAGTGTTTGCAATCGCGTAATGGCTTCTTTTGCAAAGCTTTTATCAATATCGATGAATGAAGTTGCAGTAATCGGTCGTGTTTCTTCATTATGCTTATGTTCTTTATCTTCATCCTTTTTAGGCTCGATGGATGGCTCTGGCAAAATAGAAGATTGATCCGCAAGTTGCTCATCACTACTTGCTTCATGCTCATTTTTAGTTTTGGTTACGATTTGTACAACCGCTGATTGTTCTCCATATTTATTTTCTGTCCAGATATGGAAAGTATATTCTGAACCCGATTGCAAATGCTCCTGTGTATATTGTTGAAATCCTTCCGAAGTACCTCTGTATATTTCCTGACCTTGTCGTTCAATTACAAACTGCTCCTGTGTCAAATCATGTGCAATATGAAGGGTAACTGTTGATCTAGTGCTCTCATAGGATACTGAGAACGTCGCATCTGGTTTTGTCATTGTATCCGGCACTAAAAGCGCTCTACCATTACCTGCCGAATTGACTGGCACGACGGTGTAACCAGTAATCATACTTGCGCTAGGTAGACCAGAGATAACCGATCGACAATCCGTTGTCTGAATGATCTTTTGCCCTTCGTTATTTACTATATTGTAGTAATCTGCGCCGTGTACTGGTTCCCATGATATAGATATATGATGAGTATCCACTGCATTTATAGAAACCAAGGCACTCCAATCCATTTCAGATTCTTTTTCAAATCCCGGCAAATTTCTCCATGAGAAATCAGATGCTCTACCTGTACCGGAACGATTGATGGCTTTAAACTTGAATGTTTCAAATCCCCCCGGAGTTAAGCCATTGAAGATAGCTTCTGGTTTGGTCACGGTTTGGATAAGATGATTATTAGAAGAGTAGATTTGATAATAATCGGCACTTCTTACCTTCTCCCAACCCAAATGAACGGAATTCGAGGATGAATTTATGACATGATAACTAGTAGGAGCAACGGGCAAAGTTAAAGCTTCTCCGGTAAATGCTGTTCCCCAACCCGCCATATTACCAGCTCTCACGCTAAAATCATAAACTGTTCCGCCTTTTAGATTAGATATAATGGTAGTGCCAGCATTAACAATATATTCGTTTCCATTCATTTGAATACTGTACCTAGTTGCACCCCGAATTTGGCGTATCGACAATGTAATCGAGTTCTCTGAAATCTCCGTAACTTCAGCATCTGTTTGAAGTGGTTGATCTGGTAATGTCATCCCCATTGTACTTATCGATTGGCCATAACCCGATTTATTAAATGGACTAATTTCAATCTTGTGAACAGTACCTGCTTCAAATCCTTGAAATGTATACCTATTGACTGGTGAGTGAATCATAATTGTATAAGTATCATCAATAACTGCTCGATATCCTGATACACCTCGTGGTGCATTCCATTGCAGAACAATATCTTCTGTAGTCGCAGAATGTTGCCTTACATTGCTTACTCCTTCTGGTAAGGTCCATACATCATTTAAATAGGATAGACTACCACTTCCTGTTCGGTTACTTGCTGCAATACTATAGCTGTATGGAGTTCCTGACTGTAAACCTGTATTTTCGAACTGCACAGCTTTACCTTCGTAAATTCTAGTCTGATCGTTTTGTAACAATTTATAATAGGTATCTTCTGTAACTGTCGGATTATATACATTTTGTGTTACAGAATTCCATGTCAGACCAATCGCATGTTCATAAACAACGGCACTTGTAAATCCAGACACTCGGTCTGGTAAAGATAGAAAACTCACATGATAAGCATCTCCTTCACCGGAGCTATTTATGGCTCTGATTGCGATGTCATACCATGTATAAGGCTGTAAATGGCTAATTTGTTCGTATGTGTTTCCAGTCACCGTAATATCATCATCAACCTGTTGTGTAGTTAAATTGGTAGATGTAATGCGATAACCTATAGCTGATTTCACAGCTTGTATACGAACAAGTGCATGTTCATAATCACTGTCGATCGAATATACATTGGCATGCACCGTTTTTCCCGGCAATGTAAAACCTTTGACAGAATGAGTTCCAGTACTATTGCCCACATGATTGTAAGCTGTAATGACATATTCATACTCTGATCCTTCAATCAAAGAGGTATCCGACAACTCGTTAACTGGATAGTTTACCGACCAAGTACTTCCCGTTGTTTTATTCTCTATCACATATCTCAAGCCATCAGTTTCTATATTGCCAGCAGGAAGATTCCAAGAAACCAGTGTCTTGTCTGTCGCCTTTCCAATTACATTCAGTTCTGGTGCTGCTGGAATATGCTGTATGCGATAAGGATGGGATGTAAAAACAACAGAATTGTTAGCTTTATCATATCCCTTAGCATGCAAGTACCATATTCCCTCTGTAGCGAGCGTAAGGTGATTATTGATAGCTGCTGATTCCCAAGAGTCTGGTTCTTTCGGTGAATTTGTCCATGTATAGTACAAACGATCAGAATCCAATCCCATTTCCTGATCTGAAAAAGAAAAGGTTACATCGATATCTTTATTCGTCCAATCTGCACCATTTTGCGAGATCGAAAACGTTGGTGATTGATCATCGATATTGTTGATTGCAATGGTCTGACTTATTTCATTATTGGCGCGATCAACTGCTGTAAAGGTATACGTACCGTTTTTAGTAGCGTCAAAAGTAGCATTTGCCCCTGTTTGCAAGCTGTTATCCGGTAAACGTATATAACTCACTCCACTTTCAGTGTCTTCTGCTAAAGCCGAGATCGTTACTTTAGAAGTCCATGAATCGGATGATTTTTGCAAAATCAGTTGAGGAGCAGTCGCATCCAGATCTGTAATTTCAATACTTTTAGTGATAGCATTATTCGCATTATCGATGACCGTAAATGTATAATTCCCATTTTTAGTTACCGTATAATTTGCCTGATTAGCTGCTATGATAGAACCATCAGGCATTTGTATTTTGCTAATACCCGACAAGGAATCTGTGGCTGATAATTGTATGATTGCCGACATAGCATTCTGCTTTTTTTCTACTAAGCTTACGACTGGTGCAGATCGATCAATATAAACCTTTCCAGTTGCTTGTGAGCTAATATTACCTACATTATCTATTGTGCGAGCTACTATATTCGTTATACCTTCATTGACAATAGAAAGCGATGTTCCGGATGTCCAATCATTCGTTGTGGCACCGGATAACGCGTACTCTGTTCGATTGACTCCAGAATGGGCATCACTTCCATGGTCAATACTGACTTGCACCTCAGCAGCATTAGTATACGAATCGGTTACTCCCCGAATGGTAGGCACGTCGGGTGGTGTATGATCTACATAAGCAGTTACTGATGACGTTGAACTTCGCAAGCCTGTGATATCCTCAGCATATGCTGTTATAGTGTAAATACCTGAATTGCTCAAAACAACAGGAGAATTATATGAAACAATATCCCCATTGTTGATTTGGTAAAAGTACCCCTTTACCTCCGTATTATCCGTACTATTTCCGATCGTAAATGTTTGGCTTTGATTCCATCCATTACTTGTTAATGTAATCGAAGGAGAAGTTGGCGCCTGAGTATCATTGACAGTCATTGTCGCCGTTTTTGCCGGATCTAATTCATATCCTACATACGTATCACCAGACTTGCTATATGAAAGCACAACTCGACTTATCGTTTTAAAGCGACTTGCATCTAATGTAAACTCAAGGGTTTGATACGAACGATTCCATCCATAAACTTGATAAGGTCCAAGCTGTTGACTTGAGAGTGCTCCCCATGCACTTCCTGATCCATCTTTAAGCTCACCATACAATTGTGCTCTAAATGTCATTCCAGCTGTAACATATGGATTGGAGGATTTAGCCATCCATATAGGTATAGAAGCATTCACCGTGGAGCCTCCAGCTACTGGACTAGTGGTGTTGAGCCACTCATTACTATTATATTTACTCCCTGAGGGTGTAAGGGTCGTATTACCAACAGCTGCGTGGCTCATATGGGGATTAACCAACATAAGCAGCAACGCAATAATTATGATTCGTGCCAAGAATGTAGATAGATATTGTTTTATGTTGAAGATCACTATTTGCTTGACCTCCTTTCTGCATTTCCTGTTACCTATCGATTGATTCTTTCTTTCTAGATCAATCGATAGGTTTAAATCAGATATTCATTTGTGATATTTACTACGAGATGTTCGATAAAGGATTTTGAGTCCAGCCTTGGTCCATCACTCGATTCAGCATTAATACGCATTCTGCTCTTGTCAAAATAGATTGGGGGCGGAAAGATTGATCTTTGTATCCTTCAATAATACGAGTGACTGTAAGCTCATTTACATTTTCTTTAGCCCACTCTGAAACCTGTTCGTTGTCTGTATAGTAATGCTCGCTTGCCTCCATAGTCTGTCCATGCAATGGAGTTAAAGCCGCACTAAGCATCTTAACAGCCTGTTCCCGATTAATAAATTCATTAGGTTTAAACAGATCATGGCTGTAGCCTTCTGCAATATGGTAATAAACAGCTGCCTTTAGTTCTTTCGCGTACCAGTTTGTGTCACTGGCATCTTTAAACGTCAGTGATTTCGCCTGAGCTGCATTTATCTGGTCCTTAGACAAAATAAGTCTAACAATCATGGACATGAATTCGGCTCTGGTTGTTCCACGCTGCGGAGCAAACTCCCTTTCACCAATACCCTGTATAATTCCCATATTCGCGAGTCGAATAATTGATTCTTTGGCAAAGCTGCGATCAATATCGTCAAACTCGATCTGTGGTTTATTAGACGGATTTGCATCTGGATCAGAGGCAGATATTTGATCTGTAGCCTGATCTGGAAGATCTTCTTTTTGTGGTAATATCGTTGGAACCGACGACAGGTGTTCTTTTTCACTCTGCTTTTCCTTTGTTTTGAATGAGCCTAAAATCACACGTGATTTACCACCTTGCTCATTTTCCAACCAAATGCGGTAAGCATATCGTCGATCGCTAGATAATTGCTGAATAAGCACATTATCTTCAGTACCGCGGTATACTTCATACCATCCCTTTTGATCCTGCAATTCGATAATACGAGTGGCATTTCCAATAACACCAGCAAAAGTAAATTTAGCTTTTGAAGCAGACACATCGCTCACTTCAGTTAAAAATCGATCATCCGGTAATGTCATAAAATCAACAGCGTAACGACTACTTCTTCGCCCTTCTCTATTTTCCGCAATCATATATATGTCGTTATAGCGAGTTATGCTGTTCAAATCATTTAATACAAATTGCGTGGCTGTTGTACGACCAATTTCACGTTCCCCATTGTATACAATATAGGTCTCTGCACCATCAAAAGGGACCCACGATAATACAGCATCATGGTAGGTGATATCCGTTACACTCACAACTTGCTCCAGCGAGCGCTGTGGTCTTGGAGATCCAATAACCATTAATGTCACAGTAGTTGGACTTGTACCTGTTTTACCAATCGGAGTAATAGTATAGCCTGTCTGTATACCTGGACCTGGAGTTGGCAGTTTGACTTCTGTACCTTCTACTTGGATGGAGCCTTGATTGGAATGAATCTCATAGCTCACAGCACCCTCTAGCTTTTGCCAAACAATAGTTACATCATTTTCTGTCACTTCGCGAATAGCTGCACCCTGTAGCTTGCCCGGAAGGGTGGTAACCAGAAGAGATTGTGCTTCGGAAACTCCTGATTCATTTTCTGTATAGATTGTAAATGTATACGTTTTGCCCGGTTCCAATCCGTTAATATCAAATGTAGAACTTGAGCTTTCATACTGGTGATAATCATTTTTAACAATCCACCGTTCAACACCGGGTTGACTTGGAAAGCTTATGGTTACACCCGATACGGTATAGTTACTAAGAACGGGTTGTGCAACACGTTCTGGCTTTGTCAAAACATCTAAACGCTGGTAAGCGCTCAAACCGGAACGATTTCTCGCAGCAATCTGATAGCTGTATGGTCTACCTGCCAACAAATTAGAGATTTGCAATTGCGTATCGGATATTCTTTGCAAAAATATACCGTCCTGATAGATATCATAAGATTCTGCGCTCTTCACCGGAGTAATATTCAGTAGAAATCCTTCAGTAGAGATAGATCTTGCCGCAAGCGAAGGCTTTGTCGGAAGCGTTTGAACCGTAACATTGCGTTGTACACTGCTCCCCGATGCATTATTCGCATTTACTCTATATTCATACTCTGTTCCTGACTGCAGTTCAGTATCTACGAATGCTGTAACACCTTCCAAGGTACCGTATGTATCTTGCGATACTGTATGATCAGGATGATCTATTCGTACTTTCAAACTATGGTCACGTTGCAATTCATAATACGTATCACCAGTTACAGAATCCCATTGCAGGGAAGCTGAATGTTCCGTGATTTCCGTTACTGCTAGACCTGTTAAGGATGGAACAGTTAAAAAGATACGTGAAGCTTTCAAGCCTGCTCCAGCATTGTTGCCAGCAGTGACCTGTAATTCGTATCGCTGATTGGGCTTTACATCAAAATCTTGCTGTGTATCGCTGCTTGAGCGGGTTTCGATTGTATTACCATCCATATCAAGCAAGGTGTACTGATACTGGATTGCCCCATTCACGGCATATACAGATGCCGTAACGCGACCTTCCATATCAGAGGACGGTTCTACTTTGGCAATTTGAGCCTCAGCAGGCCTTGTCATGGCATGAATTATCGTAGGCTCTCCGTTACCCGATGCGTTGACTGGTGTAATCGTAACCGTATGGTTCGTCCCCGATTCCAAACCATTTATAATTGTAGTAGAATGTCCTGGCGCCAGATTTACTGTTTTACCATCCACTTCGATGGCATAGCCCACATCTGATTGTTCGGGCAAGATAAATTTGAGACTATCTGCAGATGGAGAGGTAACCTGAATATCTTCTGTATGAACTGGTTTGGGTAGAGCTTTGATCTGGTATACACCAGAAGTTTGTAATACTTCATTGCCGGCTTCATCCACTGCTCTTACATGAAGATACCATTCTCCCTCTTTTTCTTTAGGCAACTGCACTTGTATTGGATTGTCTTGTGTCGTAATCCAAGATGCCGAACCATCTGGGAGGCTTGAACTGTTCGTCATAATATATTGAAGTGACAAACCAACAAGCGGAAAATTGTCTGCTACTTTTACTTCAATTGGAATATCATTAGGCTGCCAAGCAACTCGATTCGGATTTATCGTAACCACTGGAGGCACCTGATCAATATTGGATATTTTGATTGTTTTTTGACCAACGTTTCCCAGAAAGTCTGTTGATGTAACCGTATAGTCTCCATTTTGCTCCGCTACGAAAGATGCAGTATCGCTATTCACTGTCTCACCTGTAGGCAAATGGATTTGACTAATCCATGTGGTAGCATCCATAGCATTTGCCGTAACTGTGACTCCATAACGTGTTACCGCAGTTGTAGATGGTTTCAAACTGATTTGCGGCTGATCGGAGTCGGTCAACATGATCGTCTGCGTAGGCCCAATATTATTGTTATTATCCAAAGCTGCTACGTGAATATATTTTTTTCCATACGCTGGCGTAAATGTGTATTTTGTTGGAGAACCGTCCGTATTTGGAACTATTTGACCACTCTCTATAATCGCAGAGGCATTACTGTCTTGTTGAACGATATATCCTCTAATCCCAGATTTAATAGTTACTGTTCTCGGATCCTGTACACTTCCGACGGTTCCGTCTCGTAACTGTCCTTGAATGGTATAGATATAATCGGTTCCCTGATCAATAGCAGAATCCCATCCCAAGGTAACAGTCTTTTTATCTTTGTTAAAGGTGTATGCTAGATTGGAAATGGCTCCTGGCTTGCTTTTGTCTATCGCACCATTATCTGTATACGATGAATCATACCCCGAATAAACTTGCGCTCCATCACGATACAGAATAGCTTTTTGGGCATAACCAATTTTAAAATTATCAAGCTGTAAAACACCGTTAGTTTTCCAACTGAAACTTAAATTGGCACCGTATTTCCCTAAATCGTACTGAGTTGTATCCGCAGGCACATCCAAACTGCGACTATATGTTATCCAGTTGGGATTAACATCGACATTTGATAAACCAGTACCAAAATCACCATAGGGGAACGTTCTTACAGCTTCTCCTGGCTGAAAGGTATAATCTCCATTACTTGTCATGCCCGAAGCTCCAATTGTTGTATACCAGAAGGCGCTATTAGATGAATCCAATATCATAGATTGTGTTGAAGCTTGATAACGATAATAAGCTGCTCCCCAATGCCAGTCTGTATTTGCTGAACTTAATACAGTAACAATTGAATTATCAGGAAAATTAGGTGATGCTGCACCATCTACATATACGGAAAAAGATTTGGGAGTACCTGCAGATGACCCCACAATAACCGGCATCACATTTTTAAAACGAACGACTCGCCCACTATTATCCAGTAGCTCTATTCCTCTTTTCCCACGTATATCTGTAAAAGTGATGGCACTTTGATTATTTGTACCAGACAACGCCCGCATATCATACTGTGCTTGGAGACGCGTACCTTGTTGAAGGCTAGAAATCGACGTTCGTGCCATACTCAAATCGTTTGATGTGTCAGGATAACCATAAGCATTTCCCTTTCTTTGCGTAATGGTATCTACGACCTGTAATGATGTTCCTTTATCAGTACTTACATAAGATTGGTTACCGTTACTACCGCTACCTCCGTAATACGTGGAAAATTGATTGGACTCAAAATTGGTACTATATAGTATCTCGCTATCCGGCATAATCACCGAAAAATCTAAATAAGCAGAATTGCTATTGGCTTGCACTTTTGTAAAGCTAGCAGTCACTGTAGCGGCACTCACTTTGGAAGCTGGAATCATATTCATCATACTCGCAACCAAGCTTGCTATAAGCAACATATTCACTTGCTTTCTCATCTATCGATTCACCTCTTACTTTATGAAAATGAAAAACTATCTTATATCTTCAAAGCTATTAATGAGGCGCCTGTGCACCAAAATCATCTTTACTGGACTGTCCAGCATGGTAAAATGCTACGTCTCCATCTTGCAACGAAAACGTATGATGATACGCATCGATCATCTGATCTTGGAATCCTTCCATTTGCCACTGATTCCTCTTCTTTGCATTCATTT
>NZ_JBFDUZ010000012.1 GCF_040719145.1 Paenibacillus sp. JQZ6Y-1 | reverse complement strand
CTGGACTGTCCAGCATGGTAAAATGCTACGTCTCCATCTTGCAACGAAAACGTATGATGATACGCATCGATCATCTGATCTTGGAATCCTTCCATTTGCCACTGATTCCTCTTCTTTGCATTCATTTGTGGAGCATGGATGTATTGCAAATGCGGATGCTTCAGATCACCTTGCTGAATCGACTCGATATTGAAGTTCACGACTACATATCCTTGCCGTAGCCAAATCGGAGACTTCTCATCCAATCCCCCATGCTTGCGTGCGTATTCGGCTATGTCTGTTCCTCGCTCTACCATGTAGGTTTCAGCCGGCAAGCTGTACTCGCCATACCATGTCTGTATCGAAGCATTCGCTCGTTCTACAGTGGCAGATGCATTCGTCGGTATCCCCGTTTTCGGACCGATCAGCGTTCGTAGCTGTTCGGGAAGCAGCAACTGCGCAAAATTCCCTACCGATGTTTTTTGTTGAGTGACGTTATTGATATAATTGGTTTCAAACTTCTGTTGGGTAACGCCTGCCAGCTGTTCTGGAGTGTAATACGTCTTGTATTTCCAATCTGCTGTGTCCAACATTTCCTGTTCGGGAACATTGCGCAATCGTTCGTTTAGAATGCTATATCGCTTCTCCTGATCTTGGGCAGACCCTATCTTTATAAAGGTTTGCTTAGCATCCCGATAGTACAGATCGACCGGAACAGTAGCAGATCCATCTTTTTTGTAGTATCGAAAGTCTGTTGTTATTCGTATTCCATCTAGATTACTAAACATATTCCCTTTGGTTTTCAAATCAAACTTGAAATGATACCCCAATTTGATCGCTGCATTTTTGAAGCCCTGCTGCGGATGACTCCCTGCATGAATCGGTAGCATAAACGGCTGCTCATTTCCACGCGGCTGACCATCGATTCCATTCTCCCCTACCCAATAACTCAGCCCAGTTGGTTGACTGCTACCTTTTTGGGTTCGAAATACAGTTTCCCAGTTGTAGTCCGCAATGTCGGTCAGATGAAAATCATACAGTCGTCCGATCACTTCCACATCAATCGTATCGGTAGCGACGTGATTCGCTAACTGGGTGTTGGCATCTTGCTGCGTCGTAAAGTTAGTGGGGGCATTCTCCGCAATATTCCGGTAATAGACCGTATAATCCCCTTCGTCTACCCACACTGGTAATTGAAATGTAGTATCCAATTGCTTGACCGGAATATCGATCCACGTATCTTTGGCGATAAACTTGGTTCGATCCTCATTGTATACATCGAAGGGAAAGCGTACCTGCTTGGTGCGGAAGTATTTGGCATAATCCCGATCCCCATAGCCGGGGTAACTGGATCCATTCAAATGTTGTCCCTCTGTTGGGATGCGTACCGTAAAGGGTCGTTCCAAAATCAAGGCAGCTCGCTGGGTATTCGGTTCCGTTTTCTGATTATGTGCCTGATCATCCGTAATCTCGCTGTAGTTGACCACAGGGGTATGCACAGTGACAGTATTGATGTTATGGATCGGGTACCGCATATCCCCAACACCATTCACCTGATTGTCCTGCAGCTTAAAATAAATCGTGCCCGTTGCTGGCGTGTTCGCTTTGTTGACAAGCGTTTTGGAAATGGTCAGGTTCGCTTTATACAAAGTCATTTCCTTGGTTTCTTTGAACGGTCGGATGAGCGGTGCATCTGGAATTTCGTTTGGCGCCTCTCCTTCGTTCTTCACCCAATCTCCATTCATGACCTCTGTCTTTTTTCCGGAGAAGGTGAACGTGAATTTGTCATTTCGCACGTCCGGATCATCTGTATGACTTTGAGCCATGCTGGTTAGCTTCCCCTTGTCATTAGGAACACTTGGCCGACTACTTCCACCTTGTACTGTTGGTGGACTATACGAAAACTTGGCCGTGTTTGCAGGCTTCACATGATATTTAACATCCGTATCATGAGCAAGCTCCGTAGATGGTGGAGTTTGCATTGGTGTTAAAATAACGCTGCCCCCTGGTAGTGCGTAGTTCTGCATCGTCGCGCCACTGATCTGCAGCACCTCTAATCGGTTAATTTGCCAGTACGAATACGGCAATGTAAAGCCAAAGTTATAGTTCTTCGTTTCAGACGCTGTACGCACCTTATCGGGTTTTCCCTTACGTTTCTCGTACCAGCGTAGATTGTACCTGACATTCATTTCACACTCGTATTTGATGTTACCTTGCATCTGATCAAAAGTATGATTGAACAGATAGCTATAGTCCCAGGCATTAGCATATAAGTTCTCGCTTGTCGGAATGCCTTTTGTTGCATCAAAGTGTCGATCGTTGCTGAGATCATCTGCAAGAATATGTCCAGAAGCAACCGAGTTCATAAACGTCTTCTCTTTAGTGCTTGCAACAGAAGGCGGCTCAATCGTCCACTTGCAAACGCCCATTTGCGGTGGTGCTTCGTCCGATTCATACACCCCTATGATGGCTGCTCCGCCTGCAGGAGTTGTAGTGTTTCTAGCTAGGAGCGAGCTGGAGCCTTTCTCCTGCACAAATCGCTGGTTGTCTGGATCTGAATTGTACGCTATGTACGATTTAATGATCGTAAATGTAGTCCCTTCCACATCGATCGTTTCTGGAAAAGTATAGCTGGCTGCTTCGCCAGTTTTTTTATTTCCCAGATCGACTGGATCTTGAAGTTCAGCCCCATCACTGCTAAAGAATTTTGCCTTCACTGGATTGCCTTCGTCGTACACGCCTATCAGGTGCGTACCACCGGCAAAAGTAGTAAAGTTCCGTTTGCTCAGCTGCGGATTTGTCTCAGGATCGCCCTCTTGCACAAACTTCGTCTTACTCTCGTCTAATGTCGACTGGATGTAAGATTTATTCAGCGTATACGTTACACCCTGGTATTCAAACGTGGGCGGCAACGTATGGGAGACCGTTTCACCGGTCTTCCATAATCCATCCGGATGCTGATCATCCGTAATAGCATCGGCAGCAAGCTTCGTACCATCGACCGTTTTTAGGATGAAGTCGACTGGATCAGCTCCACCCTCCCATGTGACGGGTAAGTCATAGTATTGCCGGAATCCATTCGGGTCTGCCCACGACTCTGCAGATCGGATTGACCTAAGATCTGTATAGTCTGTAGGATCTTCTGAGGATCCATGCATAACATGGAATATTGCACTCAGGTAAATCGTGTCGCCATTCTTAATATCTAACGAGTCAGCTTCTTTGAGAGCATTAAGCACGGTTTGTGCATCTACTTCAAATAATGTTTTCACTTCACTGCTTCCATAAGGGATTTCATCAACTTGCCTATTTCTGACAGTTCCGAACTTCCCTTGCTGCGGTCTACAATCAGCATTACTATCTGTAGAAGTACATCTTGCCTCTTTGGTAATAGTGAAACCTACCGTTTTATAGCGTGTACTGGTTGTAGCTTTGGTAGAAATAGTATAAAATTCTATTTTCCCCTTCTGAATATGGACGGAATTATTAGCATCTGCAGCCGCATAATCAACAGAGAGAGAAGTAAATCCCAGGATCAATACGGTGAAGAACAGTATAGTTATGCTGTATTGTCTAATGATCCTCATCCCCTGTATTTAAAATTCGTCATACAATTATTTCACTTCCCAAGCTGGCGAATTCAAAAACAAACTCGTTAATGCATCGATTTTTAATAAAGTGCCATTGAATGCATTAGTAGAAATTGTGATATCAGTATATCCTTCATAACGATGCCCTTTTTTAAACTTCGTCGCTTGATTTCCATCTGAGAACAGTGGATCATAGATCAAATCCTTCATTGAATCGTAATTCACAAATTCCACTGTATAATGACCTCGGATGCTATAACCGTCGAACGAATTATAAGTAATCATCGATGGTTCTGCAGATAGATCGCCTTCCAAAATAATATGGTTCTTCTTCACCCATGCCACATAATTACTCAAGTCAGTTTTTAGCATTACATTTGAAGTGTTCATGTGGCTATAAACCTGATCCACCCAATTGTTACTGATTGTACGGTAATCTACGTTAAAGATAAGCTTGTAATACTCATCCGCATTGTTAGCCCAGCGCTTCGGATAAATGCCATTTTGAAATAGCTTGTCTGTAGCATAGAGCTGTTTTGCAGTTGTTGTCGTGCTTCTTGGAATCTTGCGACCGGTCATCTCATACATCGTGTTAGGAATATCTTTCAGAATGTATGGGTAAGCCGAAGCATTACTCGGTAGATTCGTTGTCCGGATCGCACGGCCTTGATCATCTACAACGCCAACATCTTTACCGGTACTGATTCGAACCGTAGACTCTGCTGCATTCCAATTGACATTCGCTCCAAGCACTTCGCTGACAAAGCGCAACGGTACAAGTACCGTGCTATTTTTCTGCATGCTCTTTGCACCCACATCTTGTAGCGTTCCATTTACACTCGCGCTGGACGAACCGACCTTGAGCGTAATGCTCTTGCCGTCTTTTAAAATGCCAACCGTTTTAGTTGAGTTATCCCAATTAACTTTCGCCCCCAGGTTTTCACTGACAAAGCGGATCGGCACCATGGTTGAACCGTCATTCACGAAAGGAAGGGTATCCGTGTATGGTGCAGTCACGCCATCCATAATGATCGATACTGGCGTAGATGCGCTGGCAACCGACGCAATCGATGTAGCAATAATTATGCTACTAGCTAAAGCTGTGAAATATTTTTTCGTAGTATTCATGAAATATCACTCCTAGTTATCAATTTTGATTTAGCAATCATAAGTTTTTGTACTATTTTATTTATTAATTGTTATTAAAAAAGCATGTCGTTTTGAGTGTTTTACTCTCTCCATGGATTAGAAAGCAGGACCATTGAATCTTTTGAAGCGTACTCATACAGCACGTAGTCAATGTCTGTTACATCAATGGGTTTTTTATCTTTGATTTTAAAAATAAGTTCGTCAGTAAAGGAAACTAAATTAAAATAATGATTAACTGAATTATCAGAGCTTTTTTCCTTCAACTTGTCTCGCTCTGTCCGCTTTCTGAAGTCTTGATTTTTAGTTAACAGATCCACTCCAATGTTCTTACTATCAGTACGCAACTTCAAATAGTTTTCACCGTTTATCTCTATAGGTTCTATATCATAAAGAATTATTCCATTCATCTTTATTGGCAAATCATTTAATTTAGGCATTAAGACGTTTATATATGGTTTATTACTGATGTTATTCAAAAAAGTACTATCACTTCTTTGATCAAAATACTTTTTAACGAACGAAATTGGTTTTGTATTCAAATTCAATTCTTCTAAAGTTGGTACTTCCCTACTACCAATCCAGACCCATTTCCCCACCTGATCCCAGTTTACTGGTTGACCCAGGCCCTCACTCACTAGACGTAATGGCACGAACGTCCGGCTCTGCTTCAGAATGATTTTGCTATCATACTGTTTGCTTTGACCATCAACAACCGCAGTCGCAGATCCAACCGTCATCACCACGCTATGATCATCCGTTTTCAATGTAACGGTCTGTTTACCAGCAACATTGCTCCAGCCCACTTTTGCACCCAACTTCTCAGATACAAACCGGATCGGCACCATAACCGCACTGTTCTCATCCTGAAATGGCTTTGCATCTGGAAAGCTCATTTTCCGCGCATTCAGCAAGACTTCCACACTCGATGTCGCTGCGCTTGCTACCGGAGCTACAGTCCCAATAACACCAGTAAGAATCAAACTCGCCAGTGTTGTCATTGCCAGTTGTTTCATATTCATTAAAATCATCCCCTTCCATTATTCTCTATTTTTAAATCTAATCTCTTTCTTCGTATGTTTATAGTTTCATTTCCCATCTACTTACTTCTGCCTATTCACACATTCTTTTGGAAAATACCCTGCTGCAGTCAATAATAAGACTTACTCAATTTCACCTTAGTAAGTATAGTATGTTACTATCAATCGAGCGTAGACCAAATGAAATATAATCTTATATAAATGATTTATTTTTTTCTGATATTTATCGAGTGATTAATCATGTTCTTCCCAAACGATAAATCATTCGCTGCAAATAAACTTGCATTGAGAATGACTCCATCCATGAATCGTTCACAGTCAATGTCGACAAAGAAACATCGGCATATCTTTCATAACGTCTTTTTAAAGTTATTCTTCATAAAAACCACGCCTGTTATTTTATTTGCCGATTGTCTCATAACGTCTGCTTACTCATCTTGTGTCCAATTTTTCTATTGCTAATGAGGCGCCTGTGCACCAAAATCATCTTTGCTGGACTGTCCAGCATGGTAAAATGCTACGTCTCCATCTTGCAACGAAAACGTATGATGATACGCATCGATCATCTGATCTTGGAATCCTTCCATTTGCCACTGATTCCTCTTCTTTGCATTCATTTGTGGAGCATGGATGTATTGCAAATGCGGATGCTTCAGATCACCTTGCTGAATCGACTCGATATTGAAGTTCACGACTACATATCCTTGCCGTAGCCAAATCGGAGACTTCTCATCCAATCCCCCATGCTTGCGTGCGTATTCGGCTATGTCTGTTCCTCGC
Source organism: Paenibacillus sp. JQZ6Y-1 (assembly GCF_040719145.1). Taxonomy (NCBI): domain Bacteria; kingdom Bacillati; phylum Bacillota; class Bacilli; order Caryophanales; family Paenibacillaceae; genus Paenibacillus; species Paenibacillus kandeliae. The sequence continues at coordinate 28,410 of NZ_JBFDUZ010000012.1, read as the reverse complement.
TCTACCATGTAGGTTTCAGCCGGCAAGCTGTACTCGCCATACCATGTCTGTATCGAAGCATTCGCTCGTTCTACAGTGGCAGATGCATTCGTCGGTATCCCCGTTTTCGGACCGATCAGCGTTCGTAGCTGTTCGGGAAGCAGCAACTGCGCAAAATTCCCTACCGATGTTTTTTGTTGAGTGACGTTATTGATATAATTGGTTTCAAACTTCTGTTGGGTAACGCCTGCCAGCTGTTCTGGAGTGTAATACGTCTTGTATTTCCAATCTGCTGTGTCCAACATTTCCTGTTCGGGAACATTGCGCAATCGTTCGTTTAGAATGCTATATCGCTTCTCCTGATCTTGGGCAGACCCTATCTTTATAAAGGTTTGCTTAGCATCCCGATAGTACAGATCGACCGGAACAGTAGCAGATCCATCTTTTTTGTAGTATCGAAAGTCTGTTGTTATTCGTATTCCATCTAGATTACTAAACATATTCCCTTTGGTTTTCAAATCAAACTTGAAATGATACCCCAATTTGATCGCTGCATTTTTGAAGCCCTGCTGCGGATGACTCCCTGCATGAATCGGTAGCATAAACGGCTGCTCATTTCCACGCGGCTGACCATCGATTCCATTCTCCCCTACCCAATAACTCAGCCCAGTTGGTTGACTGCTACCTTTTTGGGTTCGAAATACAGTTTCCCAGTTGTAGTCCGCAATGTCGGTCAGATGAAAATCATACAGTCGTCCGATCACTTCCACATCAATCGTATCGGTAGCGACGTGATTCGCTAACTGGGTGTTGGCATCTTGCTGCGTCGTAAAGTTAGTGGGGGCATTCTCCGCAATATTCCGGTAATAGACCGTATAATCCCCTTCGTCTACCCACACTGGTAATTGAAATGTAGTATCCAATTGCTTGACCGGAATATCGGTCCACGTATCTTTGGCGATAAACTTGGTTCGATCCTCATTGTATACATCGAAGGGAAAGCGTACCTGCTTGGTGCGGAAGTATTTGGCATAATCCCGATCCCCATAGCCGGGGTAACTAGATCCATTCAAATGCTGTCCTTCTGTCGGAATCCGTACGGTAAAGGGTCGTTCCAAAATCAAGGCAGCTCGCTGGGTATTCGGTTCCGTTTTCTGATTATGCGCCTGATCATCCGTAATCTCACTGTAGTTGACTACGGGGGTATGCACAGTGACGGTATTAATGTTATGGATGGGATACCGCATATCCCCGACACCATTCACCTGATTGTCCTGCAGCTTAAAGTAAATCGTGCCCGTTGCTGGTGTATTAGCTTTGTTAACAAGCGTTTTGGAAATGGTCAGATTGGCTTTATACAACGTCATTTCCTTCGTTTCTTTGAACGGTCGGATGAGCGGTGCATCTGGAATTTCGCTTGGCGCTTCTCCTTCGTTTTTCACCCAATCTCCATTCATCACTTCCGTGGTCGTTCCCGAAAATGTAAAGTCTAGTTTGTCGTTACGGACATCCGGATCATCGGTGTTATTTTTTGCCATGTTACGCAGCTTATCTTTATCGTTCGGTGGTGTCGGTTTGCTATGACCTCCTCTAACTGTTGGAGGGCTATAGCTGAACTTGATGGTATTGGCCGGCTTCACATGATCCTTTTCATCATCGCTATGTCTTAGCTTTGTTGATGGCGGTGTTTGCATCGGACTAAGAATGATGCTTCCACCCGGCAGTGCGTAATTCTCCATTGTTGCGCCGCTGATCTGCAGTACTTCCAAGCGGTTAATCTGCCAGTAAGCATACGGCAAGCTAAAATCAAATGTATAATGTTTTGTCTCATCGGTACTACGCGGTCGCCCTTTAGCACTCGTCCACGTCAGATGATATTTCACACTCATGCTACAATTGTATTTCACATTCCCTTCCATATTATCAAACGTATGATTGAATAAGTAGCTGTAATCCCACGCATTCGCGTATAGGTTTTCGCTAGTAGGAATGCCGCGTGTCGCATCGAAGTGGCGATCGTTACTGAGATCGTCTGCTAGGATGTGTCCAGATGCGACAGAACTCATAAATGTTTTCTCTTGCGTATCAGCTACTTCTGGCGGTTCTATCGTCCAAGTGCAAATGCCAGTTGGCGGGGGTTCTTCCGGTTCACACTGCGGATTGTCTGCCTTCGTCTGCCCATCTTGGCACGGCTCTAACGCCTGATAGTACTGGTAAGCGGTATACGTATCAAAGTTGCCTTTGTACGTGAAGGCAGGCGGCTGCCCGTCCTGCATATCGCCGCTGGGCGCGTCGCCGGTGGTGCTTTTCTTGTAGCCTTTGTACTCGTAATCCTCGTCCTTCGGCGGGTCGAATGTGTATTCGGTACCGACTGCCATATCTTCCTGACGTGGCGGGAAGATGTCGTTCAGCGACTTGCCGTCCGTGGTCTTGTAGTAGACCTCCAGCTTGCCCGCCAGCTCGATGTCGAATACCACCGGCGCGTAAATCCGGTAGCCATAGACCCCTTGGTTACAGCGCTCGCCGCAAGTGTACGTAATGTCGTCGGCTAGTTTGCTTTTGGTGTCTAAACGGATATTGATCTTAAACGGGATGGTAGCTGTATCCGTTCCGATCCCGGACGTGGTGAATGAAATATCGCTGTTCGTTGTGCCTTCTGTAGCAAATTCTTTGTATTTGCTCCATTCGTCTGTCCGTGAAGCTGAGAAATACTTGAGATTATCCGCTGTCGGTGTAAACACTTCCGCTTTGATACTTTTGACTTTGCGTCCGGGGAAATTGAAGGCGTATTTTTGTTCTGCCATGCCCTGCATATGTTTTTGCGGCTCAATGCCATTGTCCCAAGATGTGCCTTTCCACATGTCAAAGTACATCATGCCGACAAAGTACCGGTGGTTCGCGTCGGTGGCATTTGGCGCTTCGTTTTTGTAGTAACTGAGTGGCGTAATGGCTGCTGGTTCCTCGGCGGCATATGCCGCCGAGTTCGTCTGGATCAGTGCGATAGGCAATACCAGAAGGAGCGTCAAGATTACGGCAACAAGTAGTTTATGCCGCTGCACCCATTGGGGAAGTCGATTCATCCTATTGCCTCCATGGATTGGACAGCAATACTAGTGAATTTTCCTGTGTATCTGACATCATTACATAGTCCAAATCCTTTGCACGTAGCGGGTTTTTATCTACAATCCCCTGTAAATCAACATCAGCGTGTGACAGTAAATTAAAGTAATAAAACATAGTCTTATCACCATTTTTTGTCATCATTCTAGTAACATCTGAGCGTAACCGAAAATCCTCTTTTTTGGTGAGATACAACAACGGTTGACTGTATCGGTCCGTCCGTACTCGGAAGTATTGTCCCCCGTCAATGTTTACTGGCTGAATGTCGTAAATCGTCACACCGTCGATCTTCACCGGCAGATCTTTTACTTGCAGAATTGCTGCTTCTTTGTATGGCTTATCCGCCGAATTTTTCAAAAAATAGTCATTTGTCTTAAAATATTTCTTCACGGACGCAATCGACTGCTTTTTCAAGTTCAGATCCGTAATCGACGGCACATCCTTACTACCAATCCAGACCCATTTCCCCACCTGATCCCAGTTTACTGGTTGACCCAGGCCCTCACTCACTAGACGTAATGGCACGAACGTCCGGCTCTGCTTCAATATCACCTTGCTATCATACTGTTTGCTTTCCCCATCAATCACAGCAGTCGTCGATCCAACCGTCATCACCACGCTATGATCGTCCGTTTTCAATGTAACGGTCTGTCTACCAGCAACATTGCTCCAGCCTACTTTTGCACCCAGTTTCTCGGATACAAACCGAATCGGTACCATAACCGCACTGTTCTCATCCTGAAACGGCTTCGCATCTGGAAAACTCATTTTCCGTGCATTCAGCAATACCTCTACACTCGATGTCGCTGCGCTTGCTACCGGAGCTATAGTCCCAATAACACTAGTAAGAATCAAACTCGCCAGTGTTGTCATTGCCAGTTGTTTCATATTCATCAAAATCTTCCCCTTTCATCTCTACATTACTATTTATTTCAACTCTATTATCTTGCTTCCTATCCTTATAATTTCGTTTCCCATCTACTTATTTCTGCCCATTCACACATTCTTTTGGAAAATACCCTGCTGCCGCTGCTTCTTTTTTGTTACTAAATATCTCCTGAGGCTCATATGGAAATGTACATGTTGCATTGTACGCATATTTCGTACCTGTATCGGGATCTACAGCTCCAACGACCGATGTTGTTTTGACCAATCTACCGCTGCCTAATGCGTAGTTGTTATACGCCTGGTCTCCCATGGGAATCCCCTGCAAAAAGGCTATAATACCAATATCATCAATCGTATTGGTCCATTCTTCCTGATCAATCGTTGGTAATGTGAATATATAGCTGATTCCATTTCTAGAGGCATACTGATTATGTTTGTTGATAAAATATTGCAAATCTTGTTGAATACTGCTTACAATCACTTCTCGCCGTTTGGCTTCAAACTGATCGGTATGATTCAATAAATCGACAGAGGTTTTCCCTTTTAAATCTACTTGTCTACCCTCGATCCATGTACCAGTAGATCGCTGATACACCTTAACGAATCCATCCAATGAAAAGTTAATCGTATTCCCACTCTGATCCGAATAGGCATATGGCTTTTTGGGGCGCCATGTATGCTTGTACTGCACCTGTCCATCTGAGCCTTTATATTCGGTCATGACATACAGATAATATCCGTCGTAATCTGTAACGACGATAGCCGGTAGATAAGCGTTGAGTGTACCCTGCCCTGTCAGATCATTCACTACACCAAAGTTCAAATATAGCGAACGATAGAACGTATCCAGTGCCAGTTCTTTATTGGCGCGAAAGTATTTCTCCGATCCGTACCCTGCTTCATATTCCTGAGATACGTTAGTATTCAGTTGGGCAGCAGCATCTTGTGTAGCTGCTCTTAATGCTGCATCATATTTATCCTCTTCCCGCTGGACCACCGTCATCGCAGATGTTCTAAAATCGAGGATCAAGTACATAGGCAATACCATCAGTACAATCACAATCGCCCAGTTAATAATCTTCATTAAGTATCATCCCTGAGTACGTCATATAAATATCGCTACTATTATCCGCCGCTTCTCCAATCAAATACGAGCGGATGGTTCGAGCCAGTGTTGGGTTTTTGCTTTTTACTTCTACGGTAATAAAATCTCCAGCACTCATTTTGTATTTGCGACTATCACTATCCGCTGACATAACAGTGGACGGAAACATGACTTTTTCGATTTCTTCTGTATAGTGTCCATCGTAATAATCCTGAAAAGATTGTTGAAAGGTCGTTGGATCTGCCGGATCTGAGTAAATAGGATTGTATTTTTTGTGCAAATGCTCGATTTCTACGGTATATGCATTATTGGTAGATCCCAACTGATCAGTAAAGTCACTGTACATCTTTGGACTAATATATCCTTTGGTTCTGGCAGCATCTACAAATTCGGTCACTGCCTTATGAATAACAATCTGGGTAAGTGTATCCTGTCTTTCGGCTGCCTGATAGGTTGGATATACGAATACTAGCAGTACCGTCATAATGATGCCTAGGACTGCTCCCAGGGGATTAATATTGCTCAGAACGGACACCCCCTTACGTAAAGATAATTTTGGTTATGATCCCATTGCTGTCCCACCGATACTGAACGATGTATGTTTTATGAATATCGATGCTTTGTACATCGGAACTTTCTACTTTATTATTGCGAGGATATAATCTTCCGTTTACTTCGATATCTGCATCAAGCTGTAAAATATTATTAAGACTTTGTTGTACCTGTGCTCCTGTGTAGGTTTCTTGCTTAACTAGCTCATAGGTTTGTGCTATACGGTGATCGCTATTTTCTGTCCATTGACTGACGGTGTACACCATACGATCCTGAATTTGCAAGGATATGAGCAAATAGCTCAAAATGCCAACCATGACAAGAATCGTTATTGCCAATGTGATCGCTTTGCTCGTGTTCTCTTCCATGTTGGTTTCCTTTCATGATCATCTGTATGTAAGGAAGGTGCATTCCCCAGTAAAGGGGAATGCGGTTTACATTATCTTTGTTGGAAAATCAAACCTCGAACGACTCCGTTTTTATCGGTAACTACTTTCGACAAAAAACGTCCTGATGGATTAATATAGCCAGCTTCTGATTGACTTTGTGCATTGGTTAAATCTTCATTCTTTGATGTACTAGTTACTTCACCTGTCGTTGCATCAAAGGCATTTCCGTAAGTGGTTGTAGAGCCTTTCCCTGTCGTTACTGTTACTCCAAATGCATCCTGCTTCATATATTGTCGAACTACGTTAATAATCTGACTGCCCGATACAATGGAATTGTCATAAGCAGAAAATTTGCTTTGTTGCAACGTATTCGTCAAGCCCGACATATCGTCCTGTGCCGTTTTCGTACCAGCTACTGCGATAAAGTAAATCGAAACTGCGATAGTGATCAAACCAATTGTTAAAAAGATGGTAGCCGTCAGTGATAATCCTTTTGAAGCATTCTCTTCCATTTTTTTATCCCCTTAATATTTGAATTTTAATTGATAGATTGCAATTGACTCATCATGTCTGCCATATTCATCATGGATACATATAACATAGGTCCAACTAAGAAAAAGATCAGCAGAAACACGGCAGGTGTCCAGCCACAGGCTTTTCCCCAGAATACCTTTTGATTAATGACACGATTCATACGCTCAATCTTCATTTCACGATGATGCTCCTGCTCACTTTCCAGATCATCAAAAGCGTATAGCAACGGAATTTTCTCTACCGAGCGCTGTAATCGATTAATGATTTTCACAAAAGCTGGGTAAGGCGCATCTTCTTTTAACTGCACAATTGCTTTTTCCGCTCCTTGATCGTAATCATTAAGACATTTGAGCAAGGCTGGCTTGAAAATCAGTGAATAGCGTTCCATCCATTCCAAGATCATCTGAGTATCCATCCGATCAAACTGGATCAAGATGGAGATCAATGTATGAAATTGATCCACTTCGTTTTGCATCTCCATCAAACGCATCCGCTTCTGGAAAAGCAAAATCCAGAACGGTATATAATATCCGATAACTGATAACCCAATTGCCAATAAAAGCTCGTACCATTTAAAATATTCGCTATCCATCATGACTATTTTTTCGGTGATTCGATTCACTGTATTGTTCACTTCGCGACTGCTTGTTTGCTGATTATAGGACTGCTGCACCAGCTCGCGGATGGTATCTCTGGATACTTCACCCCCTCCTTGCGCCTCAGCAATAATCTGATTATCCAAATTTGTCGTCTCCATCGCTTCGGCTTTTTCTTCTGGTGTGGTAGCACCGATCAGACTCGCCTCTGTTACGGTTGGGGTATGACTAATCTGATATACAGCATTCCAATGCAGGAATACCGATAGGGCAATCGTGATAACAAAAACAGCTACACTAACAATCATTCGTTGAACATAGAACCATTCCAGCGTTAACGGTGAATTCGCATCTTTCAACAACCGTTTCATTTGGTGGAAGGCAGTACTACGCTTGTGCGGCATAAGCCGATGCACGATAAAATGCATAAACGGAAGATTGAGTATATATGCTTCCCACCGTTTTCGCTCAATGGGAGCAATATATTTTGCTTCCTCAATCTCGCTAATTTTGCGTACGAGCATGTAGCACACAATGCTGACCGTATACAGCAGTAGCCGAATAATATATCCAGCGCGCCCATCATAAAAGGATTTCATTACAGGAAACATCGATTCTGCCCACGATACAACAAGAAACGAGAGTAAAATAGGAATCAATGCAATGAGAGATAAGTTACTAAGACGGTAGCTAAGCTTATTCCGTCGCATCAAATCGTCTCGAATCTCACGAACCATTTTATGCAGCGATGTCAAATACATTGAACCTTTACTCAGCATCTTATCGCCATACTCCAGCACAAGATGTGATACACCAGCATAAATTTTCAAATAGCGATTAGGTGCAAGAGTATAAAAGGTGTTCAGCTCAGTGTGAACTTCTTTACCAGTCAAAATGCGATGAATACGTTCAATTTGCAAACGTACAGCGTGTGGTGCATTCAATGCTGCCTGATACATCGCTTCATCCACCATTTTGGCATCCTGATATTCGTGTCGGTTATCTTCTAAATAATTCACGAATTGGATTAACAGTCGATCTTCAACTCGTTTAACAAAAATGGAAATTAGGATGTTGTTCAGCAATACAGCCACTGCCATTGCAAATAAGGTGGCTAGTAAGCTTTTGCTGAATATCGCACAGACAAGTACACCTACAAACAAAATACCAAGTGTTCGCAACGTGATTTTCATCGTTTCTTTGCGAAGTGTAGATTCATCGTATTCGCTAACTGTAGCCAGTCGAATTTTGACGCGCTCTACCTGACGACGCAATACCGGGTATTTCAGAAATTGAATATAGGCACGTTGATACAATCGAGCTACTCGTGCATTCTCGGCATGCTTTTGTGTTCTACGGCTGACTACTGTAGCGTTCAAAGCGAGCTTTTTACGTTTACGCCGGTCGAGGAAATAAACAATAGCCGAAACAATTAGCAGAATAACGCATACGATCAATATTCCGCCAACGACTTTTAGGTTAGCCATAATTTACATGCTCCCAGTGTTTTTTAAGAAACTGCCTGAACTCCTGTCCATCCTTTTCTGACATAACAGACAGCATCGATCTTACTTTTTCAGCGGAAGGGGGATGAGCAGCTACATATTCTCCATTTCGGTATTCCACAATATTGTGTGCCTTCCATGGACGCATCGTTTTATGCTTCAACTCTTCCAATTGAACAGCAACAAGTGTCTTCAGCTGATCTTCCACACTATCAGCATTATTGGCAAGCTGCTGGATAGCTCCAATTGTCTCATCGTTATGCTGGATAAATGTACATTCGGTAATGCGTTCGATATATCGTTTACCAGAATGGTCTTTTTCCAAATGGACATCGTACTCTACTACTTTGGCTACCTGTTCTTCAGCTGATCGCTGATCCGTAAAGTATTTTTTGTTAACCAGTGCGTTACGCAAGTAAAAGATCAAATCCTCAAACGTGCGTGGATGCGCGGTAAAAAGTGTAAAGCGACTAGCTACAGTACCCATTTTGACAGCCCATGCCGCAACCTCATCAGTGGCAACCTCGCCTAGAATATTTACTGCACCATCTGTTTTCTTTTGTACATCCAATGCTTCCGAACCGCTTACTGTTTGTGTTTCACGGAATGCTATCGTATTGCGACTTGGGTATAGGCGTCGAAGATTTAATTCAAATGCCAGCTCCTGAATACGCAAATTATGTACCGCAGAAATAAATTTAATGGCTGCCATAGCAAGCGTTGTTTTACCGGTACCTTGTTGACCGGTAAATGCGGTCGTTCGCTCACCCTTCATCAAAAACTTAGTCATATCCCTTGCCAGTTCGGCGTTTACAGCAGATTCATCATTGATCAATTTGGAAAGATCAATATTGGGCGTATCGAACTTACGAACCCAGAAAGCCCAACTTTCGGACATTGGAGGTCGTACAACAACGACACGTGACCCATCCTTCATATCATTGACCATATAGCCATTGCTTTCCGTCAATTGTCCGGGATTATCATACTTATAAATATTTTGGCAAATCCGTTTCAGTTCAGCTTCATCGCCAAAGGTGAGAAAGGATAAATGCACTGACTTACCACGATAGAAAATCCAAATGCTGTTATAGCCATCTTTTTTGGCGGATTTCATACCATGCATCAATTCCATTTCATCTTCGATGACCTGCATGCTTTCTGGAATACCGGATGCGCCTCCGCTTACACCATCGATCGCCATATCGCGGATTTCATCGATAACGCCAAATCCTTTATAGTTCTGATAAATACGTTGCACGATAATATTTAGCTTGTCATCAAACTCAAGTAACTTATGCATATTCTTTTTATAAATGCTTTGTATTTCTTGTGAAGTAATAATAAATGATTCTGCTTGACCGTCTTCAATAATAAATTTGGGACGAGCTAAGTCATAATCTTCAATTAATCTACTTAGTGCTTTAAATCCATACTCTTTTTTATACATATACATCAAAATCTCGAATTGATCCTGATCGGTCAACTTTTCTACATCTTCAAAGGGAATAATCCAATCAATATTCTGATCTGTGATTCCATAATTCATATTCAGTAGATCAAAGATATATTGCTTAATATAAATCTTTTCTTTAATGTCTCCAGTGTTTGCAAACTTTAGTGCACTTTGCAGCTCTGTACGCAAAGCATTACGACGATTGTATTCCTCTTCTGATAAACCTAGATCCAGCAAGTTCGTACTAATAAAGTTATTGATACTGGAAGAAACAAAATACTGAATTTCTTTGAGTTGTAGGTGTTCCATATCAGTATTGCTTTTTTTCTTAGAAACTTCACCAGGCTTTTTAAATAGGGTATAGAGCAACCAAATGATTACGCCAATACCAAGGATCAAAATAATCGCCATATTGAGTATAGCGCTTAAGCTCATTAGGATACTCCTTTCTCAAGACTATCCACATGCTTGACCTGGGTATTAATACCGATCTCTGTCAAAATAGTTTGAACCGCTCGACGTGTTTCTTGAATAAAGAAATAGTTTTCATCATATTTGCCTACATTAATATTTCTGGATACGAACCCTTTTACGTCACCGTCATTGTAATGGTCCTTAAATCCGGCATTATAAGGAATAGTTAATATCTTTTCTTTGTATCCATATTTGTTAGCGATATTTTTGATGCGATACTTGGAGTTCGGATCATACTTTCCGATCATCAGCATATGAGGCTTGTTTTGTAAAAAGACAGGCCATTGTTCACGCTCTTTAAAAAATTTGTTCAGCACATGAATATTCTGATCTACACATACAATAATCATATCTGCATTGTTCATTATGGTATGAATCATAGAGTTGTTAGTACCTGAATGTACATCAATTAGTACAGTGTCATAGTATTCCTTAGCGCGCTGTAGAACGATTTCCATAATATCCTGTGAATTTTCAAATTGAGACAAGCTGGTTTTACTGCTTCCTTGCAGCAGATCCAGCTTATCTGGATCAACAACCAACGTATTATTTTTGATGGACTCACGTTCAAGCTTGCTACTACGAACCGCACGTTCCAACCCATCCATACCTGAGCCTGTCATCATACCATCCTTATTCAGGTACTCCTGATTATGACGACTCATGGATGTACGAAAAGCCCATTCCAGCGTATGATCATTAAATTGCGGCTGAGTAATCAGGGAGCGCAAACGGTAATCCTGTGCAAGAGAAGCTGCAATTGCGGCTATATTGCTCGTAACGCCTAAACCATGCTGCATTCCCCAAAAAGCAACTGAGGCCATATCATCTGCTCCTTTCCGTTTGTTTCCAGATTGTTTTCATAACTGCTGGTCGAGTGTCCGTAATTCTACCGACTATTTCACTAAGCACTTGACGATAGGGGCGCGACAATCCTTTGATAGACACTATATTGGAATATTGATTACGAATTTTTTGCTGCATGTCACGCTCATCTGGATAATAAACAAACGTTTCGTCCCAAACGATCGGTAATCGGTCAAGACTTTCATTAATTGTTTTCTCTGTTAGTGTTGAGCCAGCTTCATAAATGATTTTGTGAAACGACAACAACTCTGCCATTGGCTTCTCACGGAAATAACTTTCCAGTACTTTCGCATTACGCTGAATAACTGGATTCTCGTAAGAAGTAACTAAAATATATTCATCGCAAACTGGCCAGTATTGCAAAGCTTCCAAATGATCCGCATCGATGAGTATAATATCGTACTCTGTCGACTGCATGACCTTTTCCAAATGGAGATAGTTTTGAATATTCTCTGCCACATCGAATTCATCATGCTGTTGAATAGGTGCATCCTCTGCTTGTACTTTAGGATAAGCATATTCGTAGCGGTGATGTTCCGTAACGTCAGCAACCAACACTTTTTTATGCTTTGACATCAGCTTCGCCATATAGAAGATCAGATCGGTTTTATCCAACGCACCAAGTAATAATATTCTTTTCATAGGTCCTCCTTTATTACTTTACGGATACACTGTCTGTCGTATCAGTGAAAATTTGTTCCTCTTCCGACATATTCGAATCCTGTACATTCCCACTATTCAATGACGTGTCTTGCTGTGTACCATTATTGTCTTGCTGAGTTGTTATATTCGCAGCAGATGCCCGCTCCTCGGCAACGGCACTTTTGTATTTCTGTACATCGGCTGGTGTTAAAGCATTCAAAGATTTCTCTAAATTCTGACGCGTCGTACGCTCCAGTGTCGATGTTGCTTTTTCCACAATATTGGGATCAGAATCCATCAAATCTAGAACTTCTTTATTCGCTGCATATGTTGAAGTTGATTTTTCTTGCAAACCAGGCTCAATATAAGACAACGCATAGATCGTTGCATCATTCATGTAAGCATCGACAATGGCGCTAGACATATTTAATATTTCCTTTTCATTCATGTGATACCATACCGTTCCACCAGATAAGTCCTCTACTTTTTTCTTGGTTAGAACAATGTAATCCTGACCAGATGGAAACTTGATACGTACATCCACATATTGATCTTTTTGCAGCTTAAGCGGCAGTTCGATCAAGCTGAATTCTTGGTTCCGCTCGTCATTGGTGATCATTTCATCGTCAAACACCATCAGGCTTGTAACTGGGCTTTTTGCTGGAAGATTAATTTTGGCAATTTTACCGTCTAAATCTTTCAGATCCATAACCACACCATCAGGGACTGCTGTTTTAGGAATTTGAACCGTTGTGAGTTGATCCAGTACAATCTTCTCTCCAGCCTGAATATCTTTATTAACTACAGGTACTGCAATCGTTTCTTCGCTCAGTTGCTTTTGTGTATCGGACAATTCCTGTTCAAGCACTACTCTCTGACTGACAAACCGATTCTTCAATTGATTGGTATACAGAATCGCAGCAATCAGACAGATGACCAGCATAGATACTGCTCCGATCAGACCAGCAAAAATCAATTTTTTTTCTCTCAACCTTATTCTTGACATGGAATGGTTGTTCTCCCCTCGCTTAACTAAAACATATACATAAAATGACACTCACAATAAAAATGATCTATCTCCCTATACAAATGACAACACAAAACATGTTATTTTTTTCACATCATTGAGACAAATAACAGTAGTATGAGTTCGGACATACAATATGACAAGTTCATATATACCAATCGAAAGGTTTGTTTATCTATTGATATAAGAATTTATTTTATTAGTACTTGAGTTGAAGTAGCGTATTAAAAATCAAAAAGGCATTAAAATGCTACAATTAACATAATCATCCGATTTAAGATGAATCAATACTTTAGACATGCCTTTCAAATGACCTAATAAAATATTTTCACTCTGTATAGTACCTATATTCATCATGGTTGTATTGCTGAGATAGAGCGTAGGATTTCTAGTTGTGATCGTCCTCTTTGGAAATTCTGGTAATCGTTTCATTTACACTATGTAGAAGATGCTTAATCTCTACTAAATCGGATTGAATACCCGATGTGCCGTAAGACCTAATTTCAGCTAAATGTTCAAGTGCTTCTTCAAGCAGTCGGGTCTGCCCACCTCGCATTTTGGAACTTTCATTTAAAAGTTCTGTAGCACGTTGAGAAAGCTTAACGCGTCCCCCGATTTTGTGTCTTATAGAGCTGTATAATATATTGTCTTCTACTCTAAATCCCATTTTCTACAATGATATATAGCTTATTGTTGGAGTCCCTAACAGAAAAGTACATCATTGGAATCACCTCCCTTCAAAATAATATAGCCTTTAGACATACCTAAACAATAGTCTATAAGACTTAAATGATACAAAAGTATGATATATTTATAGGTATTAATGCCTATTATTTTGTCGATAGGTGTCGTTTAACAAAAAAGACAAACTATTCCTTTAGTACCAAAGGTTCTTTAGACAGTTGTCGGACAAATTTGCCGACAAGTTCCGCACCTCAATTTTGTTGATTCGACAAATACTTCTTTTTATCGAACAATAACTTTTAAAAATTTCTATTCGGCAGAAAATCATTCTCCAAAATATTGACTATACATTCTCGAATCGTTCCACATAATACGTAACTCGTATATAAATTTCTAAAAGAAAAAGTCTCCTTTCAGTAATTTGCATATTTGCAAACTACTGGGAAAGAAGACTTTAGAGGTATACTGGTACTTACTGGATACAGACGTTATTTATTGGATGTATAGCATTCACGCTATGTTTAGCCATTCCCTTATACATTTACTCCACATTACTATGCTTCGCAAACGCCTGCCCATGTTCAATATGCTGCTGCTCCCCATAACTCAAGCAAACGGCATCCAGTAAAATATGCGTACATTGGTCGAATAAAGAACCTAGCGGTTGGATGCTGGCGGGTTCGCCTTCGCGGCGGTATTTGGTAGCTGCTGGGATGTGCAGCACATGATGTGCCAGTTGACCGAGTGGCGATGCTTCATCTGTAGTTACAGCAACGATTGTACAGCCTAGTTCGCGTGCTTTTTCCGCTGTCCAGACCGCAGCTTTTGTCGTGCCTGAGCCGGATACAGCAATGAGAATATCTCCGGCAGCAAGTGAAGGAGTGACGGTTTCGCCAATCACATGAGAATCGGCACCCAGATGCATCAAGCGCATTGCGAACGATTTAGCCATAAACCCAGAGCGACCCTCCCCTGTAACGAAGATGCGCCCGCCATTGGCTAGCAGCGTTGCCAATTCAGTCACGGATGAATCAGATACACGGGCGATAACACGAGATACTTCTTCCAGAATGCTTGTTGCTTTTGTCGTAGATTCGGAAGGTGAATGATTGGTTTCCTCTTTATGTGCTGGAGCGATAGATTCCGATGTCGTTGTTTTGTTGGTCATGATTAATATCTCCCTTCTAATTTCACAAAATGGATCGTTGATCTAGCAAATCACGGATAGCTTGCGCGGCTTGCGCTGGATGGTCGGCTTTGGTAATCGCGGAGCCGACGATGACGACCTGTGCTCCGTTTTCTACAATCGCAGGCAGTGTTTGCAGCGTAATGCCTCCGGCTGCCGCAATCATCGGTTGCTGTGAATCAGCGATTGCGGTTGAGGATACATTAGTATTTTTCTCCAATGCTCCTGCATCGGTTGAACGGATATTATCCAGCGTCTGTCCACTATGCTCCTGCAAATCCTTGCTGACATGCTGGCATAATACGGCATCTGTATTATACTGCTCAAGCGCAGCAGCACGTTCCGGTGGTACTCCGAGCAGATCGATCATCATGAGCGCGTTGTGCTCATGTGCAGTTTGACTGCATAGCTCAATCGTTGCATCCGGTGCGGTTGCCATCACAGTCGCCACATTCGCTCCTGCCTGAAAGCAAAGCTCGAATTCATATCGTGCATTATCGTTGGTCTTGATGTCCGCAACGATCACTTTATCAGGAAACGCCTGACGCATCCGTCGCACGCTCTCCATGCCAAATTCCTTGATCAGGGAAGTGCCCACCTCAATCCAATCAATACATGGTTCAACCTGACGCACCATATCAATCGCTTCCTCGATGGTCATACGATCCAATGCCAATTGAATACGTACCGAGCCGTCATTTGCATATAGTATTGGGGATTGCGACTGTGTGTCTGGGGATGATGTTGTATAGTTATGTTGCATAAATGTCTCCACCCTTTCCATTCTCTTTATTTACTTTATTAGGCGCGTGTAGTGTGAATGTCGCCTGTCCACTCTTGATTATTGGAGGTTGCCGCAGTATCTTTTCCAGCTAATGGTTGTTTCTTCACCTTGCCCACTGTCATCGTCAGAATCGCTGATAATAACAGCGAGCCTGCCATGAACATATAGGAAGCGTCGAAGCCGCCCGTTAGATCATTCAGATACCCGACGATATACGAACCGGCAAACGAACCAAGTGCGCCCAAGCTGTTCACGAGTGCCATTGCACCACCTGCTACGTTGCGCGGCAATACTTCCGGTACGATGGCAAAAAATGGACCATACGGTGCATACATCGCGCCACCTGCAACAACGAGTAAAGCAAACGAAAGCCAGAAATGATTTGGTCCCAGCAAATACGAGCCGTAAAACGCCAATGCGCCGATCAGCAGGAATGGCCATACGAAGCCTTTGCGAATCTGCATTTTATCTGAGAAATACGAGGTTACCAGCATCAGAATCACAGCGAGCAGATACGGTACAGCCGCCAGCCAACCCGTCGATACCATATCCATATTTGGTGCTTTGGCAATGATCGATGGTAGCCACATCACAAAGCCATACACCCCGATGCTCCAGAAGAAGTATTGCAGACTGAGCTTGATTACGGTTGGTGAGCGGAAAGCTTCGCGGTAGTTTTTCACCTGCTTCATGCCTGCCTGTTCACGCGCCAATTCGGTTTCCAGTGCTTGTTTCTCGTCTGCACTGAGCCAGTGGGCTTGAGACGGCTTATCCTGCACCATTTTCCACCAGATAAATGCCCAGATGATCGCAGGCATACCTTCGATAATAAACATCCAACGCCATCCGACTGACGATACCAGATAACCGGAGACAATTGACATCCACAGCACGGTTGCTGGGTTACCGAGGATCAGGAAGGTGTTGGCACGCGAGCGTTCACGGTTGGTAAACCAGTGTGCATTGAAGACGAGCATAGCGGGCATGACCGCACTTTCTACGACTCCAAGAGCAAAACGAATAACGATCAGCACATGTACATTGGTAACCATACCGGTTGAAGCAGCGAGCCCGCCCCAGAGGATGAGTGCCCAGAAGACGAGCTTTTTGGCACTGCGTTTCTCTGCATAATGAGCACCCGGAATCTGGAAGAAGAAGTACCCAAGGAAGAAGAGCGCTCCCAGCAGTGAGGACATCGCTGCCGAAATATTCAGATCATGTGCCATACCAGAAGCAGCGCCGAAGCTATAATTGGCGCGATCTAGATAAGCGAGACTGTATGTGATGAAAATAATCGGGATCAGGCGCAGCCAGCGGGAAGCCGGCAATTCGCCAGCTGCTGGGCTGCCAAGATTCGTCTGAGCTGTCGAAGCTGGATGTTGAGCAAGCTTGTCCTGAGAACGTTTCATTTCAATTCACTCCTTCCGAAAATGGTACTGCCTGTTTTACCAATAATGATGTATCTTCCGAATCCTCCAACAAGCCTGCCTGCTGAGCCGCTTCCTGCTGCTCATATCTGTCTGTTGTCTGCATGTACTGCTGCAATCGGGATTCCGATGGGTATCCTTCATGATCGCCCACCGACTGTACCGCCAGTGCGCCAATCGCGCAGCCTCGACTGACAGCATCGTATAGAGATAATCCGTTCAACCAGCCACTGACGACCCCAACAGCAAATCCGTCGCCAGCGCCCACCGTATCAATCACGTCCGGCACGATATACCCGGGAACAATGCCTTCTTCCTCATGACTCCGGTAATAGGCACCTTCTGGACCAAGCTTAACGACTACTGCACCAGCACCGGATTGCAAATACGCTTCGGCGATACGGCGCGGGTCGCGAGAGCCTGTCAGCAACTCCCCTTCTCCAATACCGGGCAATACCAGATCGGCATAAGAGGCGAATGTCTGAATGACCTCTTTCATCTGCTCCTGATCCTGCCACAGCTGCAAACGCAAATTCGGATCAAACGAAATCGTCCGTCCTGCTTGCTTCATCGCCTGCAATACTTTCCAAGCAAATTCACGATTATCTCCCGATAATGCTAGCGGAATACCAGTCATATGCAGATGCCGAGCAGAAGTGAAGTACGTTTCCTTTAGCTCGTTCACTTGCAACGCGCTCGCTGCTGAGCCTTTGCGGAAATATTGCACTTCTGGATCGCCGGAAGTGACACGAGCTTTGAGCTGGAACCCAGTAGGACGAATATGATCCGTATATACATGCTCCACATTGACATGCTCACTGCTCAGCTTTTGCTTTACAAAATTCCCAAACGCATCGTTGCCGACCCGACTTGCCCAGCCCGATGCCAGCCCTAGTCGTGCAAAGCCAATCGCGGCATTCGCCTCTGCACCTGCCAAGCGTTTATGAAATAGCTCTGCCTCATGCAGCTCTCCCGGCTGATTCGCGACAAACATCGTCATCGCTTCGCCAAATGTCACTACATCTAGCTTGGTTTGCTTTTGCTGGTTCATTTGGTCATTGGATTCTGATAAAAGATGGTGCTGAACCGACTCGCTCATGACATGCTCACTCCCCTGTGCTGCCACTTCCGACAGCATATTGCAATACTCTTGTATGCTAGAATCGTCCGATAATGGAAACTCAATCGCTCGCCATGCTGTATCTGGCAATTGTCGGATCATGGCTTGCCAAGATTGCAGCTGCGTCTCCGTATGTGGCAATGGTACGGTAACGATGTTGCCGTTTTGCATTTTGCTATGCTTGGCGTGGATATACATCACGTAGGGCGACAATGACGTAGCGGCGGATAACCCATCCTCATAACCGGCATAGAGCCAATTGCCGGTATCAAATGTCATGCCCACTCGTTGTGCTTGCGGATGCTCCTCCATATAGCTCTCCATATCCTTGAAAAAACGATACAGGGATGCAGGATCGCCACCGTATGGTGTCTGATCGTTTTCAATGACGAGTTGAGGATGAAGATCATCTTGCTGTGCTGATTGTGATGGTTCGACATTGGCTTGCATTTTTGGAAAATAATGCGGTTTCAAAATATCCTGTAATGATGCTAAATTGGAATGACGGGGACGATAATGCCCCAGTAACATTTTGACCAAATGGGCTTGCAGCAGCTTCGCTTCACTCATCGCGAGTCGAATATTCTCTGCATTCAAACTTCCGTCTGTTCCCCATACTTCCATCGGAACGGAATAGATAGTTGTTTGTAGAGTGCTCTGGGCAATGGCTTGTCTGCATGTCTGCAATTCATCTGTAGGCTGTTGTTGATTTGTAAGCAGCTCTCTGCGTATTTCGATTCCTGCTGCTCCCATGGATGCGATTCGCTGTACCGCTTCTACTTGTGCCTGCGTTCCTGCTACAACTTCCGGTAGAACGCAAGTGGGGATAATGATATTGTTCATGTGCGTAAGACTCCTCTCGGTTAAGCGTGCTTGGTGCTCGGTGCTCGGTGCTCGGTGCTCGGTGCTCGGTGCTCGGTGCTCGGTGCTCGGTGCTAATTAATTTTGGCGGAATATAGATGATTTGACTGTTTGTTTTGTAATGGAATGGTGTTCGATCAATATCGTATTGAGATGTATGATGGTGCGATTGTGGAATGCCTATGTGAGTTTGAAGCTTATAGGTGCTATGTCATTTTTTGCTATGTTTTACGTTCTATGTTGGGTGGCTGTAATGAACAATACCCTATTTCCCAATTTAATAAACCGGTTTAGTAAATCGATTTATGAGAAGAGTATACACCTGTCATTTTCAACTGACAAGTCTTTTTTGTAAGCGTTATCTATTTTGCAAAATGATTTTGTATGTAGAAATAACTGATATGGGGATGTGTAGAGATATGTTCCTTACCCTTTTCAAAATACGTAATAAAGTGTGTTGCGTACTCCATGTTCAGATCCGCTTTACATATAAATAAGCCTATGAATATGCCAAATACGCCGCAAGCAGCAATGCTACGACGTTCAGCTTGATACAGGATTCATTTCTGTTATTCCTATTGGTTCGCTGTGCGAATATGCTCTCTATTCCAATTACGCGTCTGTTTCGATTTCCAACCTTGGCTGCGAGGATTCCCGTATGATCAACCGACAAGCAAAACGCTTTTCCTGTACAGGCAGCGGTTGTTTTTTCGATTCATTTTCCTGCTCAATCGCTTGCAGCAACAGTGCTGCCGCTTCTCTTCCCATCTCATGCGCTGGCTGAACAATCGTCGATAGTGTCGGGGTTAACAGCTCAGCGAAGGGAATATTATCGAATACCATTAGCGCCATATCCTGTGGAATACGCAATTGGCGTTCTTTGAGAAAAGCCAACACCTCTAGCAGCACCAGATCATTCCCAGCAATCAGCGCTTCCGGCAAATTACCAGACTGTGCAAGCTGTTGCAGGCTATGCTGCAATTCATTTACCTCTTCTGAAATGACAAACGGTTCTATATCCGGCATATGCTCTCTCATCGCTTGACGATACCCACTGACCCGCTCCGCACGCGTCGAAATGGACAGTGGTGCAGTCAGCATGGCGATATTGCGATAGCCAGACTGAATCAAATGCAGCGTAGCATCGTAAGCGGCTTGTTCATTTTCCACTACAACTCTATGCGTATTCACGTCATCCAGTTTCCGGTCGATAAATACTAGCGGGAATTTCTCTTCTACCAGCTGCTGATACACCGGAGTCAATTTGCCAGATGGAAAACAGATCACGCCATCCACCTGCTTCGCACGCAGCAGCTCCAGATCAGTCTGCTCATGCTCTGCATCTTCATCCGTATTGCATAAAATCACACTCACGCCATGCTCTCGGCAATAGCTCTCAATCCCGCGACAAATCTCAATCGAGAAATGATGCAGCATATTGGCAACAATGACCCCAATCGTAAACGTACGCTTTTGCTTCAAGCCACGTGCCAGCACATTGGGACGATACGCCAGTTCCTGAATAGCTTCGGCAATCTTGTCACGGGTTGCTGTACTCATATATTCATAACGCCCGTTCAAATACTGGGATACCGTGCTCTTCGACACGCCAGCAAGTCGGGCAACATCTGCCATCGTTACTTTTGCCATATCGCAACCCTTTCCGTCTTCATCTGTGTTCTCATCATATCACATCCATCCTGAAAAACAGGTATGATCTGCATGTCATCGGTTTATATGGATCGTCTTTCCTTAAAGAATAAAAATCAATTATACTGAATAAAAATACATTATCTATTACACTTCTCTTTATGTATTCGCTATACAGAAATGCAATACTGCACCGTATCCATACAGGAGGGTTGCTAATGAATATTACCATTCGTCAAACAACAGCAGAAGATCTACACGACATCACCGCTCTTATGCAAGAATACATTGGTGGTTTTTACAAAAAGCCATTACCTGCGACCGAGCAGCTGCATCACTTAATCCGCACAATGGCGGCAGGGCAGCAGGGGGTTCAATTTATTTTGGAGCAAGATGGTAAAGCCGCTGGATTCGCTACCTTATACTTTTTATTCAGTAGCATGAAAGCCGCTCCTATTACGAATATGAACGATCTGTATGTAGCGGAACATTTGCGCGATACCGAGGCAGAACAGCAGTTATTTGATGCATGTCTAGCATATACGCGTGATCATGATTTTGCTCATATGGCATGGGTCGCTGCGCCGGATAATGTGCGCGCACAGCAATTTTTTGAACGAAATGGATGCAGCCTTGTCCCTTGGGTCGATTATGTGATCCAATAAAGGCATATCAAACCACTATACGGCAGCTCTTTATGAATACATATTGCATAAAAAGCTGCCGCTCAATCCAGCAGGATCGGTCGGTAATTCAGCGCCTCGTCCACCACCTGCTCCGCCGTCAGCTCCCGCTCATCCCAAAAGATCAGATTGCTCACCTCAGGATGCGGCACCTGCTGACCCAAAAGCTCCAGCCATTCATCCTGCTCATTCTCACTGCCCTCACCGTCCATGATACGCTGCACTAGTTCTATTAACTGCTCCCGATTCAGCTTTTCCATTATCTTCACCCAACCTCCATTGTCACCCGATTTTGCGAATCTCCAATTCCATGTCCATATCACAATCACACAGATGCTAAAACAATAGAATGGGAGACTCGCTTTATATCAATCCATCATCGGCGTTGCTTACACAATCATCTTCCTTGCTTACATGAACATCGTCATTTCGCTTCTCGTTCCAACGCAATCAGCAATACCTGTGTCAAAATATCCACGCCAGTAAACATGGCATCACGGTTAAAGCTCATCTTCGGATGATGCAAGCCGGGACCGAGATCGCAGCCAAGACCGAGCATCGTGCCTTTCACATGCGGCTTACGGATCGCTACTTGGTGGAAATCATCGCCACCAGTTGTTAGCAGTGCTGGAGAGGTATGTTCCGCACCGAGTACTGCCGTGATTGCCTCCGCCATATACTGCTGCGCCTGCTCATCCACTTTGGCGGCAGCTAACCCGTGGGCAATCTCCAATTCCACATCTGCGCCGTATCGCATCGCTACACTATCCACGACACGCTGCACCTTTTCGGTCAATTCTTCCATCACTTCATTACTTTGCGCGCGTGTATCTAGCGAAAAGTGCGCGTTACCCGGAATAATATTGCGTGTCTCACCCGCATGCAGACTAGTCATCTTCACTGAATGCGGAATACGTGGATCGATATGAATATGCCCTAACTCATTGACGATAGATGCGGCAACTTCAATGGCATTGACACCCAGATGCGGGCGCGCACCATGCGCATCGTCTCCACGGATGACACCCTTCACCCCACGACTGGCTCCATGCAGAATTGCCGGAGCCGCTTTGCCATCTGGCAGCTCCTGAATCGGACGCAAATGCACGCCAAAATAGAAGTCCATATCGTCAAAGACGCCTTTTTCTACCAGCGCAATCGCACCTGCACCGATCTCCTCAGCAGGCTGAAATACAAAACGAATTGTTCCCTTGGGCAGTTCTCCTTTTTCCTTGAGCGCCATCAATGTTCCAAGCACCATCGTCATATGCGCATCATGCCCGCATGAATGGTTGGCACAAAATTCACCATCGACCTCCTGCCAGAGCGCATCCATATCCGCCCGCAACCCGATGACTGGTTTACCAGAGCCGATCTCACCAATCACACCAGGGCAATCGTCAAACACCGTCACCCGGCAGCCCAGTTGTTCCAGCCATTGCTTGATGTATGCCGTCGTTTCCCATTCCTTCATACTCAGCTCAGGATGAGCGTGAAGATGTTCAAATACCTCCGTCAATGTTGCACATAGCTGTGTATCCGCCGCGACCGTCATCCAAAATCATTCCTTTCCATATTGGTATTCATATTGTATTTGTATTCTTCAGAGAATCATGCCAAGCCCCGCAAGACAGCTTACGGAATATAAAATTTATTGATATGCTGCTCCTCAATCTGCTTCACATTGCCCTCATTTCGATTCGCAATCTCCATAATGATCACATTCAGCAGCGAGAAGATCACCGGCGACATCTGAATAATCGAGCGCGAAGGCAGATCCAGCGTGAATACCAGATCAGCATGCGGAATGACCGGCGCTGCCTTGTAATCGGTAAAAGCAATCACGTAAATCCCCTTCTTCTTCGCTTCCTCCGCAATCCATAGCGGCTCCATCAGATAGCGGTAGAACGAAAACACGACCACCACACTCTGCTCGTTCAAATAATTCAGATGGATATGCTCCTCCGGGCGATACAGCCGACAATTTCCCTTGATCGAATTCAGTGAAAAGGACAGCCAATGCGCCATCGAAAAGCCAAAATTCAGCCCCGTCACCAGCACCTGATCTGCGCCATCCAACCGATCAATCGCCAGATTGAGTTGCTGATCAGACAACGACTTGGACACTTTATCAATATTCACCTGATCCAGTCGCATCGCCTGTCGGTAGTATGGCAGCTGTTCATCTTGAGCCTGCCCCGTAGCTTGCAGATCATGCACATCGGTATAGATGTTGTATACCGCTTGCCGCACATCCTGTTGCAGCTCACTGTAGCCTTGGTAACCAAGCGAGTAACTGAGCCGAACGACCATCGTCTCGCTCACACCTAGCGCTTCGCCTACCTTTTTGGCAGACTGAGCGGCAAAAATAGTCGGATCATTCAGCAGCGCATCGGCTACTTTTTTCATGCCTTTTGTTAATGACGCATATTGTTCAGCGATACGATCCTGATACGATGTCAGCATTTATCACCTCGATTAAAGTTTTTAATTCAAAAAATGATTGAAATGAAGGAAATCCTTTATTATGATATAGCATAACACCTGAACGATACGAAGAAAAGTCAGGATATGTGCAAATGACTTTACATGACTTTACCAAACGTACAAGGTGTCATCATCCGTATTGCCAAGCAAAGTACATCTACTGTCAGTTACATGATCTGCACCACAATAGGCATGATCAGGTTGCAGTTCATTCCTTCCTGTATGTTCGCGTTTCACCGAATATAAACCTTTATTCCCAAAGGAGGAAATGCTCATGGATACTCCCCGTCACTTGGATACGGCACCACCCGTATCACCAGCACCGAAAAAGAATCGGCTGAAAATGCCAGATGCGTATGTACTTCTGTTTCTGGTTGCGCTCGTCTGTGCGATTGCCACGTACTTTGTACCTTCCGGTGAATTTGACCGTGTTACGAACAATGAGATTACCACTACTGTACCGGGCAGCTACCATACGGTTGAGCGTTCGCCAGTTACGTTTGTTGGCTTCTTCTCTGCCATCGCCGAAGGCATGGCGAATGCTGGACCGATCATTTTCCTGATCCTGTTCACTGGCGGCGCAATTGCCGTACTAGAACAAACGGGTGCGATTACGGGTATGGTACATAGCATCGTCAACAAATTCCGTGAGCGGCAGTTTCTATTTATCCTCATCGTCGCCGCTATCTTCTCCATACTCGGCACGACAGGCATTGTCGTCAATTCGGTAATCGGCTTTATCCCGCTCGGTATCATCGTCGCCCGTGCGCTGAAATGGGATGCGATGCTAGGCGCGGCAGTGATCTATCTCGGTACATATGCAGGCTTCAACTCTACCCTACTCTCCCCATCACCGCTGGGCATTTCGCAAACAATCGCCGAATTGCCGCTATTCTCCGGTATCGGGCTGCGCACCGTGATCTATATCTGCTTTGTGGCAGCGACCATCGTGTATCTGGCATGGTATTCGCGCCGCTTGAAAAGCAGCAAAGGCAGTCTGCTCGGCAACGACTGGTTTCCGAGTAAGGCGCTGGTGAGCGATAACGAGGATAGCGAGAACGTGGTCTGGACAGGCAAACAAAAGCTGATCATCCTTGTCACTGCACTTTGTCTCGCTGGCTTCTTGGTTGGGACATTCAAGCTGGGTTGGGGCGATAAAGAGATGGCAGGAACCTTTATCCTGATCGCCATTATTGCTGGGCTAATCGGCGGCATGGGCGGCAATGGCATCGCCAAAACATTTATCGGCGGCTGTCAAAAGCTCGTCTACGGCGCACTGATCTGCGGGATGGCACGCTGTATCTCGATCATTCTTGACGACGGTAATATTCTAGATACGATTGTCAATGGACTCGCCAATCTGCTGCAAGGGCATGGACCGATCTTCGTGTCGGTAGGTATGTATCTGGTGAGCGCCCTGCTGCATTTCCTCATCTCCTCCGGCTCCGGCGAATCGGTCGTACTGATTCCGATTCTAGCGCCGCTGTCCGACCTGCTGGGCGTGACCCGTCAGGTAACCGTACAGGCGGTTATGATGGGCGAAGGCGTCGTAAACTGCCTGAACCCAACCTCTGGTGTACTGATGGCGATTCTCGCAGCAACAGGGATTCCGTATATACGTTGGCTGAAATTCATGTGGCCACTGGCACTGACATGGTTCTTAATCGGGCTTGCTTCGATTATTGTAGGTGTGCTGATTAAGTGGGGACCATTTTAATTCTGTCTATCGAAAAGAGCCTTCCGCTATGAGGAAGGCTCTTTTTTGGCGATACTGGCTAGTGAGATGACCATACCCTAGTTTCATTTGCAACAATACACATTCCCATCGATTCTTCATAATCTATGCAATCCTGCATGTGTATAAGCGGATACGAAATGACTGCACTTACTGGTTATTCGCTTACTGGTATCGCTCATGATCATTCGTTAGGATTGCTGTCACTTTCCCATGTATAGGTCGTTTCCATCTCGACATCGGCTGTACCAGTGGTAGACAGAACGACGCGGTATGGGGTTGGCGGAATGTAGATTCTGTCAGTCGGAACGCGGTAATACACGCGAGCGGAGCCGTTAAGCAGTTTCACTTGCAGCGGGTCCCACTTTTTGGTGGAGAAATTGTATTTTTCAATCGATACCACCATTTGACCGTCTTGTTTGACGTTCAAGCCGACATAGCTGTCACCGGATGAATTGTATTTTGCTGCTACAAATGCTCCATCCTTCTTGGTTACCGTAAAATAGTCAAATCTTGTGTCCGACGTATCCTGTGTAGTGATTCCGCCGCCCCCGCCCTTGTTAGCTACATTGCCGGGAGATATCGCAGATGCTGCATTTGCGGTTTGCGTCATTGTGCCGATGAGCAAAGCGCCTGTCAGCAATAAAGTATAATATCGGGATGATTTCATTATTGTGTCCACTCCTTTTATTGCCCGAAACCGTGTAGATCTATCGGGTACATCTGTAACTGACCGAACAGAGCCTGAGGTTCTCACCTCCCTTCCAGGTTGGTTCGGTGATGCTGCGTGTTGCATTTGATCGCGTATTGAAGCTTATGTAGATAGGATTGCAATTTCTTTATACTATACTTTGATTTTGCCGCTGTGTATAATTTACTGTCTTATGCTTTTTCGTAATAACGCTGGATTTGGATCACTTGGAATTATTTTCATTTATAAAAAAAGCGCATGAACATTTTGGATGTTCATGCGCTTTTTCGATAAAGTGATTCAGCAATCTTTATTTAATGTTTCATTTGAATTTGACAGTATTAATTGGTTGCAGCCTAATAAGAATACATGAAAAATATTTTCTTGAAGTTCATTATTATTCTTCGTCTTCCAGTTCTTCCAGTCTATCTGCTTCAAAATTCTCCAACCAATAGTTTACTCTTTGCACTACTAATTCACTTGGAGAATTTGCTAAACTCAAACAAAATTGTTCAGCATCTTCGTCCATCCATACAATAGTTTCAAAATATTTCTCAATATCTGAAGCAGTCCAAGCTGGATTAATGGGGTCTGCTAGTGTCTTTAATTCAGGTAATATAGGATCTGCTAGTTCTTCTGGAAGACATTGGATGACATTTAAAACCCAATAATATGGACCATTCTTATGGACTACTCGTAATATCTTGAACAAATAATCCAAATAAATAGAAGACGGATGATACACTATCGCTCCAATCCAGTCATCAGCATTCTTCCATTCTGCCTCTATTAGATTTCTTAATACATAAGATATAACTTCCTTCTCAACACATAGGTGATTTAATTGTTTTATTTCTTGATTCATGTTTCGAAGCTTCTGCTTTTCTGCTTCATATTCAGCTAGTCGAGTTTGATATACTGTACCAGTTTCTCCTCTATATTTTTGTATAATGCCTTCTAAAGTCGCACTTTTCAAATCTGTCTCCACCTTATAATATTTTCATTAAAAATCTCAAGTCCTTGTTTGCTAAATCCTAAACCTAAGCTTATTACTGGTTCATTTGTATTGTTACTCTTTTCTAATTTAATTTCTACCATTCCCGTTTTATAATCAGCATAAGATTCAAGCGTTTTTTGAGCTTGACGACGATTAGGTTCTTGAACGCCACCAATACTAAGCAATTTATCCTTTGTGCCTGTTGTAACATCAAATTCTACAACATGAGTATATTTTCTGGAATTTTGGCTTTTTCGTTTAGACAGATCACTTTTGCTATAATTAGGATCATCTGTAATCTTGAGCTCACTTTGGCCCGAAGTCCGTTTGGTCAAAATATTATTTTTTTCTAATTTCTTAAACTCTTTTTCTGACATTGTTCGATAAAACTTCTCAGTTTGTGAACTATCTGCTACATGAGTAGACGCTTCAGCAGAGTTCTGTAATCCTTTTTTACATCCCGCAAAATCCTTACTTAATCCCAACGGATCAACATAGCTAACCGGATCGCCATTGACATACGCATATCGATTGAACGTCTGCCCATCGGTAATCGTTCCCTGAATCACATCTCGATTCAAGAAGCGCTTTAGCTTCGGATCATAGTACCGCGCTCGCATATAGTATAAACCGTTCGGGTCCGTCTGGACACCGTCTCGTCCGTTGTAGCGAAATGGCTGATTTGTGCTACCTTCATGCGACGTGAGTTCACCATACAGCCCATACGTATAGCGGTCCGTCACCTGACTGGCTTCGTTCGTCAGGATCGTCGTGCTTCCCCGTAAGTCACTGTGATAACTCAGGTACTGTCCGTCCGCATCTTCCCGTCCAATCAGTCCCAGTCCATACACATACCAAGCGAAAGCTTCGCCGTCTTCGTTCACTTCCATCAGCATCCGACTGAGTGGAGACGATTCATCCACTACATACCGGATTACCGATTTGCGCTGCTTCATCTCGATTCGGTTGCC
>NZ_JBFDUZ010000011.1 GCF_040719145.1 Paenibacillus sp. JQZ6Y-1 | reverse complement strand
TATCGACTCCGCTCGACTTGCATGTATTAGGCACGCCGCCAGCGTTCGTCCTGAGCCAGGATCAAACTCTCCATAAAAGTGTTTGACTTGCTCATTTCTTGCTGGCGAGAACATTGCTGTTCTCTATTGTTTTGAAGAACCGAAGTTCTTCACTCACTCGTTGTTCAGTTTTCAAAGATCAAACTCTTTCGTTGCCGTTCAGTGTCTGTCGCAGCAACTTTTATATCATATCATGTTGTGTTTCTTTCGTCAAGCACTTTTTTAAGAAGTTTTTCTCGTTTCAAGTGTTTAACTTAGATCTTCATGATATTCCTTACATCGTTATCACTCGTTCGTGACAACTTTTATAATATATCATGGAACGTTTTTGTCGTCAACACTTTTTTTCGAATATTATATTCGGTTTAAATGATGACGATATTCGCTGATAATTGAAACAGCGACCGTTGCTTAATATATCACGAGAAATAAATGCTAGTCAACAACTATTATACTAATTGCTATAACACATATATCATCCAACGATTCTGGCATATCCATGTATTGCTTGGATACGTCAGAATCGTTGGATGAACCTGCTTATAGTATTGGAATAGAACGTCTGTAGCTTTTATTGCAATTCAGGAAAAGCATTGCGGACCTGCTCTGTAAAAGTGGCTACGACACTATTGTACTCTGTTCCATTTGTAATCCCTTCTTTAGCGACTTTGCGCCATAGTCCGAGAATTTCCTCACTATATTTGTCAGGCTGAATCGGAGGAAGATTCTTAACGGTTTTATAGTACACCTTCATTACAGTCTGGTCGCCTGTAATATCAGACTAAACTGATTCATATTTTGCTCGTACACGGCTGCACTTCCTGGCATATTTCCTGTCGTTTCCAAATTGTGCTGCTGCCACTTTTCGCCCGCTATATACTTAATAAACTCATAAGCTAACTCTTTGTTCGGCGATTGGCTATAAATCCCGCGATACGTACCGCCATTATAATAGCCTTCTGGTGTTGGGGCGACTCCATATTTCCCCTTGGCTGCTCCATTTTCATTATCGATCATAAAGGATGCCCATGCAGGCATTGTTGTCAGTATGACGCTACCGTCATTAAGAGCATTACCCCAGCCAGCAGACATAAACGGCAGTTTGGCATCGACATTGTTATCATTGATCTGGCGCTGAATATTGTAGTACTGCTGCCATTTGGGATCAATATTGAGTTTGCCATCCTTTACCCATGGCTCTGTATTATAAGCTTCAATATCGAAAAGATCACCGGAATTGGCAATCAGATGCACATTACCGCCACTCTTCTGCTGTACTTGTTGACCCAATTCTATGATCTTATCCCAACTGTCGGTCATCTCACCAATCTGTTGTGGGTCATCGGTACCGAGATATTTGCGGGCATTGTCACGGATATACCAAAAGCCGCCGGGAGAAGAATGGTCAGACACGGCGCGTATTTGATTATTGGCATCTCGCCCGATTGCTTGTACATACGGAATATACGCTTTGACTACGTCTTCCGCTCCCATTTCAGACAGGTCGGTGAGATATTTGGAGTCGATAAATTTGCCGATATACGAACGCTCCAGATCAAAAATATCCGGTACATTTTGCCCCGATTGCAGAGCAGTCAGCAGCTTGGTTTGATAATCATCACCCGGGAAGGTTTGTACCTCCACTTTGACTTTCGGATGTTCCTTCATAAATTGAGCAGCCATATCCTCAACTTGATTGAAGAACGTCCAGATAACAAGTGTGCCTTCCAATTCACCGTCGGCATTGCGAGCGGGCTGACTTGCCTCTTGTTTTTGGCTCCCTCCTCCACATCCTGCTAACAATATCGCTACTGTTAGCATAAGTATAACCGCTTTCCATGTATAACTCCCTTTGCCCTCTTTGATCACTCTTGTCATGATAGTAAGGTTGCTCATTATTTTCTCCCCTTTATAGTGAAATACAATCTGACAGTCAAAAAAGTGTATACACCCTTTCATCTTTTTACTTGGTTATGGAATAGAGAACTGTGCTTTGTGTACTCCGGCCAGTACCATGTATACGTTTCGTTTATGCAGTTCTCATAGGGAAGCAGAACTATGTTCTTCCGCTCTTCCTTTACTCTGCTACTGTGGCTGTGGCTGTGGCTGTGGCTGTGGCTGTGGCTGTGGCTGTGGCTGTGGCTGTGGCTGTGGCTGTGGCTGTGGCTGTGGCTGTGGCTGTGGCTGTGGCTGTGGCTTGAAAATGATAACTTTTACAGCACAGTTTGCATAGCATAATAGAGAGTTGCATAGTACGCAGTATGGTGTTCTTTGTTATAGAGCCATGCTTTATCCTTTCACGGCACCAGCAGCTACACTTCCGATAATCCGTCTAGACATGATCGAAAATACAATCAGAATCGGAATAATGGAAATCACAATCCCTACATATTGTGCGCCAAAATCGGCACTGAATTGCGACTTTACTCCGGCAATCATTACGGGCAAGGTTTGTAACTGGCTATCGAACAGAATAATTAATGGATTGAGGAAATCATTCCATTTGCCAATAAACGTGAATATGGCCAGTGTTGCCATACCCGGCATCAGCAGCGGCAATACGAGACGATGAAAAATCCGCCATTCCCCACTTCCATCGATCCGTCCCGACTCCACCATCTCGGATGGAATCATGCTATCGGCAAACTGCTTCATCAGGAAAACCCCAAATGCGTTATGGATGGAGGGCAGAATTAAGGGCCAATAGGTGTTAAGCCAGCCAAACGAATCCATCAGACGATAAAAACCGATAATGCCCAATTGCCCCGGAATCATCATTGTGCCTAATACGATGCCGAATAATACGCTATTCAGACGAAAGCGATATTTGGAAAAACCATACCCCGCTAACGCGGAAAAATAGACTGTCAGCAGTGTCGATATGGTACTGATCAGAGTCGTATTGAAAAATCCGCGCCAGATCGGTACCGCTTCTACCAGTCTGCTATAGTTATGCAGCAGCTCTCCACCGGGAATCAGCAATAGCTGACGGGCGATACTGGAATTGGTATGAGTAGCCGTTATAAACATACTGTAAAACGGAATCAAGCAAATCACGGCACTGCCAATCAAAAACAGATAAATGATGAGCCGAGCAATCCAGTTGCCTGTCTGTCGGTGTTGTATCGTACCCGTTTGACTCACTTCCATAACAACCTCCTCGATGTCTGTCATTGCCTCATAGGGACTACAGGTTTTATATGAATCATTGCTTATAGAAGTAATCCATCAGGCTGCCTTTTTGCGAGTAATCAGAAGTGTAATAACGGTGAAGATCATAACGATGACAAAGACACCGTAAGCAATCGCCGCTCCATAGCTGAAATTGAAATTTTTAAAAGCAGTCTCATACAAATACATAATCATGGTACGTGTCGTATTGTTCGGTCCATTGCCGATCATGAACGGCGAATCAAACAGCTGTAACCCACCAATTACGGACGTAATGAGCGTAAATAGGAAGACGGGACGCAACAATGGCAAAGTGACGTACAATGTGCGTTGCCACCCGCCTGCTCCATCCATCTCAGCGGCTTCATATACTTCGGAGGAAATACCTTGAAGTCCGGCGATAAAAACAATCATATTAAAGCCAAAATTCTGCCAGCAAATCACCGCTGCTACGATCAGTCGGGACCACCACGGATTGTTAAACCAATTGACTGGGTCGTCGACCAAACCGAATGTCATGAGCATTTTGTTGATACTACCTGTTTGCCAGTCAAAGATCAGACTGAACAATACACCTAGCGTAACTGGCGTAATCAGATTCGGAAAATAATAAATTGCACGGAAGAAATGCTTACCACGGATAAACTTTTCATTTAGGAGAACTGCCAGTGTGATGGCAATCAGAAGCTGTGGCACAATCGAGAGTACCCAGATAATGAGGGTGTTGCCGATAGACTGGTAAAAGGCGAGATCATGCAGCAACCGCACGTAATTATCAAGACCGGCATAGGTCGGATCGGTAAAGGCATCCCAGCTCATAAAGCTGAGATACAACGTGTAACCAATCGGAATAAGTCCGAACAGAGCAAATGAAATAAAAAACGGTGCCACAAAAATATAGCCAAAATAGTATTTGTTCAGCCGGGAATTCATTTCTCCCCTCCTTTGCTTGTAGCTATTCACGTTAGAGGAATATTTGACTTCCATTTGGTGCAATCCCTGTTCATACGGGATTGCACCAAACTGCTATACGGATTCGCATGAAGATCGCACGATAAGCTTGGGACGAAATCGTCGACTACTGCTCACAGACTCATTTATTTTGCTAAACAGAAGGTCTGCTGCATACTGACCCACCTGTTCCAGCGGCTGCCTCACTGTGGTCAAGCCCGGCATAATCCAAGCGGAAATGGGAATATCATCATAGCCAGCAATCGACATGTCGGTCGGTACATGCAGTCCCGCTTCCACGGCAGCACGCATCGCTCCGACAGCCACTTCATCGTTGGAGCCGATGACCGCGGTAAAAGAGGACCGTTTTAATAGATGCTGCATTGCCGTATATCCTCCCTCCTTACTCCAATCTGATGAGATCACCAGCTTCTCGTCGTAATCTATGCCTCGCTGTTGCAGTGCCTGCACATATCCTTGAAACCGATAGGTACTAGCTGTTATGTATGAGGGACCAGAAATATAAGATATCCGCCGATGACCGAGATCGTATAGATACTGCACCGTATCATCAATACCAGCTTCATGATCCACATCGACCGACAACAACTGCTCCTGCTGTCCATCATCCCCAATCAATACTACTGGGTACGGCGTATCCGCGATTCGCTGCAGTTCCTCCAAGCTGCGTTTACAGAAACTAAGCATGATTAATCCATCTACCTGACCTTCATGCAGCAGCTTCAAAAATGTGCTTTCTCGTTTCTCTTCTTCTCTAGGATGGTCGGTAAGTGTAGAGTCCCAGCTGTAAAAAACGCTATTATAGCCGCTGCGGTGTACCATTTGCTCAATGCCGCGGATCAAACCGGAATAAAACGTATTCGAAATATTATCTACGATCACACCGATAGTAAATGTTTTATTCATGACCAGCCGCCGAGCATTCATATTACGGTGAAAGTTCAACTCGCGAATTGCTTGCTCCAGTGCAAGCGCTGTATGCTTTTTGACCTTTTGGCCATTCAAGTAACGCGATACGGTGCTTTTGGATGTGTTAGCCAATCGGGCTACATCATGAATGGTAGGCTGCATGATGTACCTCCTTTTCTCTATAAGGTATATAGGATTTCAAAAATCATAGGGAATCGGCAGAGTGTCTTACATATGGTTCGTGGATTTAGATAGTACAGATGCCAAAATGGGAACGTTCCCAGAAACGTGACTCTTACCATATACCCTAAATCTATAAAAAGTAACAAAAAAAGGCGCCAGCCCCTATAAAATAGGACCTGACACCTTGTTATACATAATAGTTGCATGCCACCCCTGTCGGATGACCTGTTTTCTTTTGGGATGTAGCTTAGAGTTCGCGACGTCCTTCTAGCGCTTTGGAGAGTGTAACTTCATCCGCGTATTCCAGATCGCCGCCGACAGGCAGACCGTGCGCGATACGAGTCACTCGAAGGTTAAACGGTTTGACCAGTCTGGAAATGTACATCGCGGTCGCTTCACCCTCGATATTCGGATTGGTTGCCAGAATCAACTCCTGTACGCGCTCATCGCTCAGGCGGTTCAGCAATTCTTTGAGTTTGATCTCTTCCGGTCCAATTCCTTCAATCGGAGAAATCGCACCATGCAATACATGATAATATCCGTTAAACTCTCTGGTCCGCTCCATTGCTACTAGATCTTTCGGCTCCTGCACAACACAGATCACCGAAGCATCGCGGGTTTTGTCCTGACAAATCTGGCAAGGATCGGAGTCCGTAATATTACCGCAGACCGAACAATAGTGAAGATTGCGCTTCACATTCACCAGGGCTTTGGCAAAATCGATTACGTCATCCTCTTTCATACGCAATACATGAAAAGCCAGCCGCCCTGCTGTTTTCGGTCCAACTCCCGGCAGGTGTGTAAAAGCATCAATCAACTTGGCAATCGGTTCGGGATAATACAATACAGCGATCTCCTTTGAGACCGGTCATTTTAACGAATGCCGATCTGTTATTTTAGAACAGGCCCGGAATCTTCATTCCGCCTGTGAATTTGCCCATATCTTGGTTGGCGAGTTCTTCGGCTTTGGTCATTGCATCGTTCACAGCTGCCATGATCAGATCTTGCAGCATTTCAACATCTTCTGGATCGACCGCTTCTGGTTTGATATTGATAGCGAGTACTTTTTTGTGTCCGTTCACTTCAACGGAAACAACGCCACCACCGGATGTACCTTCAACGGTTTTGCCGCCCAATTCTTCCTGTGCTTTCAGCATTTGCTCCTGCATTTTCTTTACCTGTTTCATCATCTGGTTCATGTTACCCATTACGATCATCTCCTCGATTTGAATTGGTTATGGTGTCTAGTTATTCCTTAATAACAACAAGTTCTTCGCCAAACAGCTGGATGGCTTCATCAATCAAGGCTTCGCCTTGTTCTTCTTCGTGCTCCAGCTTCAATTCTTCGCCAGGCTGCTCGGTTGTTCCTTCAATGGCGTCCATCCAATCTTTTTGCATCATGGTCACTAGACGATACGAGCCGCCCAACACTTCTTGCAATACAGATTCGATGACTTCGCGGTTCGCCGCTTTTTCAATCGTCTCGCGGTGCATGTCATGCTTGAAGGCAACCAGTATCGCATCCTCATGAATCGATACCGGATCACAGTTGACGAACCAAGCGTGAATGGTCACTTTGACTTCCTTCACACGCTGTAGCACTTTGCTCCAAGAGCCTGAGATTTTGGTAAAGTTCTCATGGCTGCGATTCGCCACATAGTGATTCATTTGCGACGGGATTTTGGCAGCTGAAGAGATACGCGGCGTCGGTGCGCGGCGTCCGGTATTGGCTGCTGCGCCTCCACTCGAATCGCCACCACCAACACCTGCTTTGATCGCCTTCTCCAGCTTTTGCTCCAATGCAGCGAGCTGCTGCTTGAGCTGACGAATCTCGCCAGCGTCCGCAGGGGAACTAGAGGTTGAAGCTGCTACGTTCCCACCTGCCGTGCCACCGGATTCAACAATTCCGCTCAGCTTGAGCAGTGCAACTTCAAACAGCATCTGCGGCTGAGTCGCATACTTCATCTCAGTCTGGTAATGATTGAGTGTATCAATGATGCCAAATAACTGCTCGCGACTGAATGACGCTGCAGTCTCGCGGAAGTTATCTGGGTTCAGCATACGCTC
Organism: Paenibacillus sp. JQZ6Y-1; assembly: GCF_040719145.1. NCBI lineage: Bacteria > Bacillati > Bacillota > Bacilli > Caryophanales > Paenibacillaceae > Paenibacillus > Paenibacillus kandeliae. Next base: position 47,084 of record NZ_JBFDUZ010000011.1, on the reverse strand, counting down.
AGTCAGATCGGCTGCCTGTGGAATCATCTTGATCATGAGTACGTCACGGAAATAGTAGAGTAAATTCTCCATGCACTTGTCGGCGCTTTTGCCTTCCTGCATAAAGGACTCAACCATCTGCAATACTTTACCCACATCGCCCTGCTGTAATGCGGTAGCCAGCTCAGCAAATTGCTCGGAGGCAATCCCACCGGTCATTTGCAGCACCTGCGGATAGGTGATCTTGCCTTCGGTAAAGGCAGATACCTGATCCAGTATGCTCAGTGCATCCCGCATTCCACCATCAGATAGACGTGCAATGTATTCCAGTGCATCTTGTTCCGCTTCCAATCCTTCCTGACCGGCAATCAATTGCAGTCGCTGGGTTTGCTCCTGAAGCGATACACGCCGAAAATCAAAACGCTGACAGCGTGAAATGATCGTCGCTGGTAAGCGATGCGGCTCGGTTGTTGCCAGTATAAAGACCACATGCCCCGGCGGCTCTTCCAGCGTTTTCAGCAGCGCATTGAACGCTTCCGTCGTGAGCATGTGGACTTCGTCAATAATGTATACTTTACGCCGAACTTCAGTTGGCGCATATTTTACCTTTTCCCGCAGGTCGCGGATCTCTTCCACACCCCGGTTGGATGCGGCGTCAATCTCCAGCACGTCCATAATATTGCCCGAGGTGATCCGTTTGCAAGTTTCACACTCGTTACAAGGTTCAACAGAAGGGCCTTTTTCACAGTTGATCGCCTTTGCCAGTATTTTGGCAGCGGACGTTTTCCCTGTTCCTCTTGGTCCATTAAACAGGTACGCATGTGATATACGCTCTTCCCGAATGGCATTCTGCAGTGTCTGAATGATATGCTGCTGTCCTACCATGTCCTGAAACGACTGCGGCCGCCAAGCACGATAAAGTGCGATATGTTCCACTTGCTTACCTTCCTTTCGCTATGGATTGCTTTATTCCGGCTTCATTTACACCGGGTTCATGTTGTCTGAAAATGCGTGTCAAAAGCAAATATCCTACCTTCAATTATACTATAAATCCACCTTCAACAAAACCAGCAACGGCTTATTTTACATACAAAAAACACCTGTTGCTGCATGCAAAAGGTGTTTTGAATAAGCTGTATAATATACCGTGCACCTGTCTTCGATAATTGCGATCCAAACGGTTCTTCTGAGCAACAGCTCGGGATAGGCACTCCCTCGGCACAAGAACGAAACTGCTTATGGCTGCTTCCTTCCGGACCTGACCAGATTCACAGGTGTCCCTTGCGAAGGACCCATCCGTCAACACTGCGCTCAGATACCTGCCTCACATCGACAATACCTATGACAGGAATTCAATCTCGCTATAGCGGATTGCGAGTTACAGGGCACCGCTACCTCCCCATCTAGCACGGCATTACATTATTATACTTGACGCAACTTCACTTTGCAACCGGTATCTGAATTGCACACGCGCAGACACTGTTAGCGACCAAAGCGAGTAGGATTGTATAGGATCAGTTCGTCGTAGCTGATGTAGCGGTAGAGCGAGTCGTACGGCGACCGTTACTGCTGGAATTGCTACTGGAACCAGTGGATGCCTTTTTACCAGTGGAGCTGTTGCCTGATCCATTGCTCCGGTTATCTTCAGTCGTATCAAAGGAAGCAAGGAATTCCTGATTTGTTTTGGAATTACGCAGCTTTTTGAGGAAGCCTTCGACAAAGTCTGGCGTTTCGTTCATATTTTTGCGGATATGCCAGATAGTGTCCAGCTCTTCTTTTGCGAGCAGGTCTTCTTCGCGGCGCGTACCGGAGCGACGAATATCGATTGCCGGGAAAATACGGCGCTCGGACAATTTGCGATCCAGATGCAGCTCCATATTACCGGTTCCTTTAAACTCTTCGTAAATGATATCGTCCATACGGGAGCCGGTATCGATCAGCGCTGTAGCGAGAATGGTCAAGCTGCCACCTTCCTCAACGTTCCGTGCCGAGCCGAAAAAGCGTTTGGGACGATGGAACGCTGCTGGGTCAATACCACCGCTGAGCGTACGTCCAGAAGGTGGAATTACTAGGTTATAGGCACGCGCAAGACGGGTGATACTGTCGAGCAGGATGACGACATCCTTTTTGTGCTCTACCAGACGAAGTGCACGCTCCAAAACGAGTTCCGCTACCTTGATATGATTTTCTGGCAATTCGTCAAATGTGGAAGCAATGACTTCCCCTTTGACAGAGCGCTGCATATCAGTTACTTCTTCCGGTCTTTCGTCGATCAGCAGCACAAACAGTTCAATTTCCGGGTTGTTTGTCGAAATGCTGTTGGCGATTTCTTTGAGTAAAAGGGTTTTACCTGCTTTGGGAGGTGCTACGATCAGACCGCGCTGCCCTAAGCCAACAGGAGCCAGTACGTCCATAATCCGAGTGGACAATTTGTTCGGAGCCGTTTCCAGTACGAGTTTCTTCTGTGGGTAGAGGGGTGTGAGAGCCGGGAAGTGCAATCGTTCCGCCGCTTGTTCAGGGCTAGTGCCATTGACTGCATTAACCTGAAGCAGACCGAAGTAGCGTTCATTCTCTTTGGGTGCTCTGCATTTACCGGAAACAAGATCGCCGGTACGCAGATCGAATTTGCGAATCTGGGATGCAGAAATATAAATATCTTCAGCGCTGGGCAGGTAGTTAATCGGACGAAGGAAGCCATAGCCTTCTGGCAGAATTTCCAGTACGCCCTGCATAAACATTAATCCACTTTTCTCTGCCTGTGCACGCAAAATAGCAAAAATAAGCTCTTTTTTCTTTAGCTGTCCATAGTAAGGAATCTGGTATTGTTTCGCTAACTTGTATAGATCCGTTAGCTTCATTTCTTCCAGATCGGCAATTTGTAAATCCATAAAATAACCACCTATTCAATTTTAGTCGGGATGTTAGATGTTAAAAGAACATAGAGAAGATATTGGGAATAATTCAGAAGGTGAGTGGACAGATTCCAAATCCATTCATTTAGGATAGCATTACCCATTGTGGGGAGGAGATATTCAAGAGGTATGTATTTCAGAAAATACAAAAGAGCTCTCCTCCCGGGTAAGAGGGACATTCATTATGGCGGGTTTGCATGCAAATCAGATTACAGCATCTCTCTCCATACATTCGCGCCCAGATGACGCAAATTATCTACGAGATGGTCATATCCACGGTCAATAAATTCCACACCAGACACCTCAGTCACGCCTTCTGGTACAGTCAAGCCAGCAATGACAAGTGCTGCACCAGCACGTAGGTCCATCGCTTTGACTTTGGCTGCGTTCAGTTCTCCACCCTCGATGATGGCAGAGCGACCTTCGACTTTGATTTTGGCGCCCATCCGTACCAGTTCCGGTACATGCTTAAACCGGCTGCTGTATACAAAGTCACTCAATACACTCACGCCCTGTGCTTGGGTGAGCAGACTGGTCATAGGAGATTGCAGATCCGTCGCAAAGCCCGGATAGGTCAGTGCTTTGACGTCTACATGCGTATAGGAAGACTTGCCGAGTACACGAATGCCCTCGTCCAGCTCGTCCACATGCACACCCATTTCCAGTAACTTCGCCGTTACCGCTTCCAGATGCTTAGGGATTACGTTGTCAATAATCACATCGCCACGTGTTGCTGCTGCGGCGATCATATACGTACCTGCCTGAATACGGTCAGGAATAATGGAATGTTTGCAGCCATGCATTTCGGAAACGCCCTCAATGCGGATCGTCTCTGTACCGGCACCCTTGATTACAGCACCCATGGCATTCAATAATGTTGCTACATCTATAATCTCAGGCTCTTTCGCCGCGTTTTCAATAATGGTATGGCCTTTGGCTCTTGCAGCCGCCAGCATAATGTTGATGGTCGCACCGACACTGGCTACGTCCAGATAAATTTTAGCACCGCGCAATTCTTTGGCATACAGATGAATAGCGCCGTGTTCGTTGGTTACAGTAGCGCCAAGCGCTTCAAAGCCTTTGATATGTTGATCAATCGGCCGGGGTTCAAAGTTACAACCGCCCGGCAAGCCGATAATGGCTTCTCCAAAACGTCCGAGTAATGCACCCATCATATAGTAGGATGCTCTTAATTTTTTGACTGGTCCGTTAGGCATCGGAATAGATCTGACGCTGCTTGGATCAATACGCATTTCGTTGTCTGCTTCATTCCAAGTTACCTTTGCGCCTAGATTCTCCAAAATCTCTGCATAAACTGCTACATCACTCAGAAGTGGCAGGTTATCAAGCACAACTTCCGATTCGGCGAGCAATGCCGCAGGAATAAGCGCAATGGCACTGTTTTTTGCACCACTGATGGTGATAGTTCCCTGCAACGGACTTCCGCCGCTGATCATCAATTTTTCCATAAAGCTTAGTATCCCCCTACGTGTTTTGCAGCCGATAAAACGATGGTTGTGTTTGCATTTTAACGGTGAAATTAGCGGTTAAAATGGAAAGACACCGTCAGCGCGGTGTACTTCCCAATTCAACCTATTCAATTAAACGCATATTGCATATAAAAGTTACGATCGTTGCGACAAATGCTGCTGTTTTAACTTCTGCATACTGTAATATACACTATGCTCAATCAAAAAGCGAATTATGCTTTGTTGCTTGTACCGAACTCACGGATTTTGCCGATAACAGTTTGTTTGATCGCTTCACGACCTGGAGCGATGAATGTACGTGGATCGTAAGCATCTGGTTTTTCAGCCAGAACTTCGCGAACTACTTTAGCGAAAGCGATCTGGTTTTCAGTGTTTACGTTGATTTTGGATGTACCCAGAGAAATGGCTTTGTCGATATCGTGTTTCGGAATACCAGTACCACCGTGCAGTACGAGTGGCAGGCTAACTGCATCACGAATTTCTTCCATTTCTTTGAAGCCCAGGTTAGGCTCGCCGTGGTAAGGACCGTGTACGGAACCCAGTGCTGGTGCCAGTGTGTCGATACCTGTTTCTTTAACGATGCGTACGCATTCTTGCAGGTCAGCGTACATGATGCCGCCGATTACGTCGTCTTCTTGACCACCGACTGTACCTACTTCAGCCTCAACGGAAACGCCTTTAGCGTGTGCGTATTCAACGACTTTTTTGGTCATTTCGATGTTTTCTTCGATTGGGTGGTGGGAACCGTCGATCATAACGGAAGTGAAGCCAGCGTCGATTGCTTCTTTACATTTGTCAAAGCTAGAACCGTGGTCCAGATGGATTGCAACTGGTACAGTGATTTTCATGTCGTGCAGCAGACCTTCTACCATTTTGACAACGGTAGTGAAGCCGCCCATGTGACGAGCTGCACCTTCGGATACACCAAGAATAACTGGGGATTTTTCTTCTTCCGCTGCGCCCAGAATCGCTTGTGTCCACTCCAAGTTGTTAATGTTGTATTGACCAACCGCATATTTTCCTTCAAGTGCTTTGTTCAGCATGTCTGTCATAGATACTAATGGCATAATGACATCCTCCTCAAATATATTGGGCACATCCTATCCGGTATGTCCCATATTGTGTAAGCCGCTACTGCATACGTGCCTATTATAACACAACCCACTTCAAATACTAAACAAACAATTTGCACAGATTGATGTCGATTTTCATGGAAATAACAACGATTTGCATAACAAAGAAGACGGCAAAATGCCGCCCTTTTCCTGTTTTACTGATCCACACTACTACCGCGCAAACAGCGATCTACTGCTTGACGCATTTCATCAATATCAAACGGCTTGGTAAAATGACTCAGCGCACCGAGTTCCTTTGCCTTCTGGATAATATCCAGTTCGCCGTACGCAGTCATCATAATGACATGAATATGTGGATGGGTCGTCTTGATATGGCGCAAAATCTCCAATCCGTCCATGCCAGGAATCTTCATATCCAGCAGTACTAGATCAGGCGAATCCTGCTCTACTACTTCAAGTGCCGCCTTGCCGTTGGCTGCTTGAAACATCTCATATCCTTCATTGCCGAACAATTCCATCAATAGAATCCGAATTCCGGTCTGATCATCTACAATCAATATCTTCTTCTGTTCCATCTGTCACCTTTCCCTTCTTCTATGCTGACGTATTCCGATGTACATGACTGCTGCTATTCAGAATGATGACGAACTACAGGTTGGTGACTGGTCTTATGAGCCGGATGAGCTATAACTTACATTATCCGTCAGAAATCACCAGACTTTGTTTGCAATAACATAATCTATAGGATTCGCCGTTTTTCGTACAAATCCTGCATCTTGCCGAAAAATCCGATCATTTCGTCTACATCCAGTGTGTACGCGAAATATAGGCGAAACGCTATATGTACGGCGGTTTGTTGCCTCATGGTGGGAGCGAACAACAAACGTGTTTCTACATCTATAGCATACAATGATTCATGTCTCAAAGATATGGGGTTATCCATGAATATCATGCTATTTGTATATGCAAAAAACCACCCATTTCCCATGACAGGAAACGGATGGTTGCGCAAAATGCAATTTAAACGTATAATCGTAAACCCGACGCTGTTATCCTTGGTGAGCGATAGAAGCTTTGACAAACTCACGGAACAGTGGCTGTGGACGGTTCGGACGGGAAATGAATTCTGGATGGAATTGTACCGCCAAGAACCATGGGTGATCAGGAACTTCCACGATCTCTACCAGTCGACCGTCAGGGGAAGTACCGGAGATTTTCATGCCAGCTTTCTCGATTTGCTCGCGATATTGGTTATTGAACTCATACCGATGACGGTGACGCTCGTATACCAACTCTTCGCCGTAGCATTCCATTGCCAGAGAACCGGGTTGCAGTTTACATGGATACAATCCAAGACGCATTGTACCGCCCAGATCTTCGATGTCTTTTTGTTCTGGCAGCAGGTCGATGACCGGATATGGTGTAGCTGGGTTAATCTCGGAGCTATTCGCACCATCCATGCCTGCAAGCGCACGCGCATATTCAATGACAGCTACCTGCATACCAAGGCAAATGCCGAAGTACGGAACGTTGTTATCACGTGCATAACGAATCGCACTGATTTTACCTTCGATCCCGCGATCACCGAATCCACCCGGAACAAGGATACCACCGAGACCGCTCAGCTTTTCAGCTACGTTATCATCGGTCAATTCCTCTGCATCCACCCAGCGCAGTTTCACATCTGCATTGGCATGGTAACCAGCGTGGGACAGCGATTCAACGACGCTCAGGTACGCATCATGCAGCGCTACATATTTACCAACAATCGCGATTTCGACGGTTTTCTCCAGATTTTGAATGCGACCGAGCAGTTGCTCCCATTCGCTCATATCTGGTGCTGGCGTGTCCAGCTTGAGATGCTTCACAACGATGTCATCCAGACCTTCGTCACGCAGGTTCAGCGGCACTTCGTACAGCGACGATGCATCGCGACATTCTACAACAGCATTAGCATCGATGTCGCAGAACAGGGCGATTTTGGATTTCATATCTTCAGACAGTTCGTATTCGGTGCGGCAAACGATCACGTTTGGCTGAATACCGATACTGCGCAGTTCTTTTACACTGTGTTGAGTCGGTTTCGTTTTCACTTCACCGGCAGCTTTGATATAAGGGATCAGGGTAACGTGTACATACATTACGTTGTCACGACCAACATCACTCTTGATTTGACGAATCGCTTCCAAGAATGGCAGACTCTCGATATCACCAACCGTACCACCGATCTCGGTAATAACGACATCTGAGTTGGATTCGCGACCTGCACGGAAAACACGTTCTTTGATCTCATTCGTGATATGCGGGATAACTTGTACTGTTCCGCCCAGATACTCACCACGACGCTCTTTGCTAATAACGGAGGAATAGACTTTACCAGTTGTTACATTGCTGTTTTTGGACAGGTTGATATCGATAAAACGCTCGTAGTGACCCAGATCAAGATCCGTCTCAGCGCCATCATCGGTTACGAATACTTCACCGTGCTGGTATGGACTCATGGTTCCCGGGTCCACGTTGATGTAAGGATCGAATTTCTGGATCGTTACCTTCAAGCCTCTGTTTTTGAGCAGTCTGCCCAGCGATGCAGCCGTAATCCCTTTGCCGAGGGACGATACGACGCCACCTGTTACGAAAATATACTTTGTCACAATATTACCTCCTAGTTATTATCCAGAAATTCAAACACCGCACGATGTATAAAGCATGGCTTGCAAATGCAGCAGACCTCAGGACAGCCTCTCGAAAAGATGACCGGATACGCTGTTTTTGCACGCCTTTTATACAAAATGCACAGGGGAAATCACTCACAAAAAACAAAAAAAGTGACACCCGTAGTGACGGGGCACTTTTATTAATTCAGCTGAAAAACGCTGGATATATGTGTGTTTATAGGTTTAATTCATAAGCCCATGCAATAGTTTACTCTGTCTCTATATTGCATGTCAAGATATATCGGCGAAAGATTTGTACGGTGTGATATGAAACCGCTATCAGCCCATCTACTGCTTGGGACATTTTGAAGAAGAACCTCAAATCTCCGTCCTCTGTATGCTAAAATGACCTAAAAAGAAAAGCCTGTCCGGGCTACCGGGCAGGCTTTTGAAATATTAACGATTGTCTTCGTCTTCCTCTTCGTCGTTATATTCCTCTTCTTCTTCCTCTTCATCCTCGTCGTCTTCATCTTCAATGACAAGGTCTTCGCTATCTTCGTCATCATCGGAGTAGATATCGTCGTCATCGTTTTCGTCCACGTCGTCGTAGTTATCTTCTTCTACTTCATCGTCTTCGTCCGCATTGTCGGCGCTATCGTCCTCATTGTTGAATTCGTCGTCTTCGATATCGTCATCGTCGTTATCATCATTGATGATCCGTGGACGCTTCGCGTTCGCGATTGGATCTTCCGCACGCTCCAGCGGATACCAACGTTTCAGACCCCACAGATTGGTACCGACACAAGCAAAACGACCGTCGATGTTCAATTCTGTGTAGAGCTGGGCGATGTATTCAGTAATCTGCTCTTCGGTATAGCCGCGCAGTTCTGCCACTTCCTTCATCAGGTCACGGTAGTACAACGGGGTATTCATTTTTTTCAGAACGGCAAAGGCTAGATCCACCATTGGAATCTCATGCACTTTGTCCGGGTTGATCTTCAGTTCTTGCGGTGTGCTCACTTACGGACACTTCCTCTCAGATCCAGTTTCAGGCTGTGTATTTCACTCCGGGATGATCCTGCATCATGTCCGCGGAGACAGGCGTTGTCAGACTATACGATACATTATACAAAATGCTGAGATAAGTTAAACCCATTTGCCTGCAAAAATCAAGTTTTTTACAAAAAACAGGGCATTTGGGATACCTCATCGCCGCAGAACGCCAATAATCGGCATAGTGCGACGATTGTTGCTGCCTTACATGCGGTCTGGTGCAGATACGCCAACCAGACGCAGTACATTGACGATAACGGTACGAACGCTACCCAGCAATGCTAGACGCGCCAGCGTTTTCGGCTGATCTTCAGTCAGCGTACGCTCGGCTTTGTAATAGCTGTGCATCTGCGATGCCAGCTCATATACGTAACGAATCAGACGGTGCGGTGCGAAGTTCTCCGCCGCCACAGCGATCTCGTTCGGCAGCTCGCCCAGCTTTTGCAGCAGGTCGTATTCATGCTCAGTGTTCAGCTGACTAAAGTCGATTTGCGACAGCTCTGGCAATACGATGCCCTGCTCCTCTGCCTGACGGAAAATACTGCAAATCCGCGCGTGTGCATATTGTACGTAGAATACTGGGTTTTCGTTGGAAGTGGACACCGCCAGATCCATATCGAAATCCAGATGCGAATCAATACTGCGCATCGCGAAGAAATAACGAACCGCATCCACGCCCACTTCGCTCATCAAGTCTTCCATCGTTACGGCTTTACCGGTACGTTTGGACATTTTGACCTTTTCGCCGTTTTGGAACAGGCTGACCATTTGTGCAATCAGTACGGTCAATTTTTCCGGGTCATTGCCCAGTGCCTGCATGGCTGCTTTCATCCGCGGGATATAACCGTGGTGATCGGCGCCCCAGATGTTGATCATGCGGTCGTAGCCGCGGTTGTATTTATCTTTGTGGTACGCGATGTCTGGTGTCAGATACGTATAAGTGCCATCATTTTTGATCAGAACGCGGTTCTTGTCATCGCCATAATCGGTCGTACGAAGCCATGTTGCGCCGTCCTCTTCAAAAATCTGACCACGTTCGCGCAGCTCATCCAGCGCGTCCAGCACGCGTCCGGTTTCATACAGCGAAGTCTCGCTATACCAGATGTCAAAGCCGACACGGAATGCTTGCAGATCGCGTTTGATTTTGTCCAATTCTTTGCTCAGACCGTATTCACGGAAAAAGTCGGAGCGCTCGCTAGAGGACAGGGACAGCAGGCTGTCGCCTTTCTCAGCAACGAGTTCACGCGCAAAGCCCTTAATGTCTTCGCCGTGATAACCATCTTCTGGCATCGGAGCATCCTGACCCAGCTCCTGCAAATAACGCGCTTCGATCGACAGACTCAGGTTGGACACCTGATTCCCCGCATCGTTAATGTAGTATTCGCGGGTCATCTCATAACCAGCGAAGTCGAGCAGGTTGCACAGCGAGTCGCCAAATGCGGCACCGCGTGCATGACCAAGATGCAAGCTGCCGGTTGGGTTGGCGCTGACAAACTCCACTTCGATGCGCTGACCTTTGCCCAGCTCAATACGTCCGTAGTTGTCACCTAGCGTATGAACCGCCTCGATAACCGGATACAGATAGCTTTTGTTCAGTTTAAAGTTAATAAAGCCCGGGCCAGCGATCTCGGCGTGCTCGATGCCGCCTTTGCTCAGGTCCAGGTTCTCGATAATGCTCTCAGCGATTTGACGCGGATTTTTCTTAGCGATACGCGTCAGCTGCATAGCGATATTGGTCGCTAGATCGCCGTGGTTTTTGTCTTTTGGCACTTCAAGCGCAACCTCTGGCAGTTCGTCGGCGCTAACGATACCGGCGGATAGCACGGCAGCGTGTACAGCCTCTCTAACCAGATTGCGGCTTTGTTCCAGTGGATTAGCAGTCATTGTTTAACGTTCCTCCTGTATAGGGCACTACCAGATCATGCGATCGGACTTGCCTTGGGTCTGCCTCACGGCAGGTTGTGCGTTTATGATTGAGGGTCATGTACCGAGAACACTATAGCATCTCAATATGCAGACTGACCTTAAAGCGTCCGTTCAATTGTTCGTATGCGTACAGATCATATTCCCAGATCATGCTGCCCGTCGTTCCGTCCAATTCATTGTGAATCGCCCGCGTATTCGTCTCCAGTGTAAAACGGGTAAAAGGCGATCGATAAAATCCGGTCAGCTGCTCTCCCGGTCGGAAAGTCTGCTCGGCTTCGACACCGCCATGACGCATGATTTTGATTTCGTCGCTACTGATTTTCACTGTGGTACGGACTTCCTGCTGAGGTGGCTGCTGTGGCTCGGTGTAACGAACATACAGGCTACTGCCTTTCATAAACACCTGACCGATCATTTCGGTTGTGCTGCTTTCGCCGTCCTGCTCACTACGCAGCGTCAGTCGCACCTGATTGGCTTCCGTCATACATCCAGCTCCATTTCGGATATTCCTCTGACTTGGCTTGTTGAATATAGAACATCTTCATAGCAAATTCAATAAGCGCACTCCTTCTTATTGTACCATCTTATCGACAGGAAAGCCGCATTTTCGTTGAAAAAGTTAAGGTTTTCATACGCAAAGGGTAAGGATGCCGCAGAGTGCAAAAACCAGCAGTCCTGTGCATCGCACGGATGACTGCTGGTTTGGGGCTTGTTGGGCTTATTTGCACAGATCTTCGACGAATTTGGGTAGTACGAATGCAGCCTTGTGCAGACGCGGGGTATAATATTTATTACTATCCATCTCAGGAATGGAGGATTCATCCACTTCTAGCGGATCGTACATTTTGCTACCCATGGTGAAGGTCCACAGTCCGCTTGGATAGGTCGGAATGTTGGCACCATACACGCGTACAATCGGGAAGATTTCTTTGACATCGCGATTGACCTGCTGGATCAGCTCAGCTTTGAACCATGGGTTGTCGGTCTGAGCGACGAAGATGCCATCCTCGCGCAGCGTTTCGTAGATGCCTTGGTAAAAGCCTTTTTCAAACAAAGGGGCTGCCGGACCAACCGGCTCCGTAGAGTCGACCATGATCACATCATAGGCGTTTTTATTTTCAATAATGTGCATATAGCCGTCGGCAACATGAACTTCAACACGCGGGTTGTCCAGTTCACCAGCAATCTCAGGCAGGTACTTTTTGGAGTATTCGATGACTTTGCCATCAATCTCAACCAATACGGCTTTCTCCACTTCGGGATGCTTGAGCACTTCACGGATGACTCCGCCGTCACCGCCGCCAACGACCAGCACATGTCGAGGATTGGGGTGTGTATTGAGGGCTGGATGGGCGACCATTTCGTGATAAACAAACTCATCCTTCACCGTCGTCATGACCATGCCGTCCAGTACGAGCATACGACCAAATTCTTCGGTATCGATCATCGCCAAATCCTGAAATTCGGTCTGCTCCGTGACCAGTGTTTCGCGGATTTTGGCAGTAATGCCGAATACGGGCGTTTGTTTTTCCGTGTACCACAGTTCCATAGAAAGTCCCTCTTTTCATGAAAGTATCGTTGTATCTAAAAGATCCATCGCATCCATAGCTTTACATCGTTCATTTCGCATTATACGACATCCGTACATTCACTGCAAAAGGGATACTGACCTCTGACAAGCTGCTGATTAAGCGTGAACCGTGCCATTCGATCGTAATCAGTGGATGCCCCATTTGGAACGTATCTACATCTATTATGCAAAGGAGCCTGACATGGATATTCAGCAAATCGTTCAATTGCCTGCGCGGGAAGCCGCGCCGCGACTGCTAGGGCAGATTATTAGACGCATCACGCCTGCCGGAGACATTCGTTGCCGGATTGTGGAAACGGAGAGCTATGGCGGTGCCGAGGACAAAGGCAGCCACGCCTACGGCAATCGCCGCACCAATCGGACGGAGATGATGTTCCGTCAAGGTGGTATTTCATACATTTACCTCATCTATGGCATGTACCACTGTCTGAATGTAGTAACCGGACCGGAGGATGATCCGCAAGCGGTATTAATCCGTGCTGTCGAGCCATTAACGAGTCGAGATGAGCAGTTGATGCTGCTACTGCGCAATCTACCTCCCGGCAAGCTTAAAACGCTATGTAACGGCCCGGGGAAGCTATGCCGCGCACTGGACATTGATAAATCGTTGAACGGCATTGATTTGCTCGCCAGCGGCGCACAGCTGCGGTTGGAGCAGGCAGATGAGCAAGAGCTCAAGAAACTCGTCATTGAGTGCGGACCACGCATTAATATTGATTATGCTGAAGAATATGCGGCGTATCCGTGGCGCTTTTACATCAAGGATCATACGTATCTATCAGTAAAAAATAAGACCCCGCAAGTCTTCACTCTGCCGGATGATGAACAAGTATGCCGACAAATAAAAAACCGCTGTACAAAGTGAATTCACTCTGCCAGCGGCATATTGAGTACGCGTTCTTTTAACCATTCATTCATCTGCATCACGGTCATCGGTCTGCCAAAATAAAAGCCCTGCATCAGATAGCAGCCTCTTGATTGTAAAAAGGCAAGTTGTTCGGCGGTTTCCACGCCTTCCGCCACTAACTCTAACTCCAGATTGCGCGCAATCGCAATAATTGTACTGACGATTGCCTGCTTGGACGTCTGATCGCTTTTGCGGACGAAGATTTGATCCATTTTGATAATATCGACGGGCATCTCATCTAGGCGACCCAGCGAGGAGTATCCGGTACCAAAGTCATCCAGCGATACACGGATGCCCAGCGATTGGATATGCTTGAGCTGTTCCACCGTTCCCTCCATGCTGTTCATAGCGATTGACTCTGTAATCTCCAGCTCCAGATAATGCGGCGATAAGCCGCTTTGCTGCACAATCCGCTCCACTCTGCCCGCAAATAGCGGATTCTCAAACATCCGTGCTGACATATTTACCGAGATTGGCACCATGACATCCATCTCCTGCTGCCAGCGCAAATTCTGCTCGCATACCTGCCCAATCATCCAATACGTCATTGGGATGATTAATCCAGTCTCTTCCGCAATCGGAATAAATTCACCCGGCGATACAAGACCTAACTCATGATGCTGCCAGCGCAGCAACGCCTCCATGCCAACCAGCTGATTGTGCTGGGAATCCCATTTGGGTTGATATACGATAAATAGCTGATTGTTATCCTGCGCCTGACGCAGATCATTTTCCAGACCCATACGGCGAATTTGGCGCTTATTCATATCTTCATTAAAGATACTGTAGCGGTTTTTGCCGGAGTTTTTGGATACATACATTGCGGTATCCGCGGCACGCATCAGCGATGTGCGATCATAGCCATGCTCCGGTGCTAGCGCAATACCGATACTGCCGCCAGTAACAAACAGCTGATCACCAGACAGATGATAGGGCTGCTTGATCGACTGCAAAATGCGCTCTGCCAGAGCAATCGCCTGCGCTGGATTCATATTGCTTGTCGCAATCAGAAATTCATCTCCGCCCAAACGAAACACCTGCTCATTACCGACGATTTTCTCAGCGATAATACATTCGCGTAATCGCCGCGATACTTCGATCAACAGCTCATCACCCATATCATGACCTAGCGTATCGTTAATCGATTTGAAGCGATCCAAATCAAGAAACAGCACGGCGCCTTGCGTGTGAGCATCAAATACCTTTTCAAAATAACGCTGCAAGCCGTGACGATTCGGCAGCGAAGTCAACGGATCGCTGTATGCCATTCGTTCCAGCAAATGCCGCTCTACAAACACCGCAGCCCATGATACTGACAAAATGCTAAAGGTGACGATCGACACCCCCGTAATTAACAGCACCTGACTAGCAGATAACGATGAGATGGTCTCCATATTACTGCTCATCCCAGCCATATAGTGAAAATTGGTCGCTGCCATGCCAGAATAGTGCATACCAGAAATAGCAAAGCCCATAATGATCGCACTGATCAATTTCCAATGACTGTAATCCGGTTTATCGCGGAATTTGTGAAACAAAAATAACGCGCCGTAGGAAGCTAGTAATGCAATAAATACCGACAACACAACATATGATGGTGTATAGCTAATCATCGCATCCATACGCATAGCTTGCATGCCGGTATAATGCATAGCGACAATACCGCATCCCATAATGATGCCTGCCAGCATAGGCTTCCATACCTTTTGCGCCGGGTTAAGCTTGACGGTAAATGCAACAAAGGATGCGACAATGCTCGCCATAGCAGAAAGCATAGTCAGCACAATGTCGTAATTTACAGGCATGTCAAAATGAAAGGCAAGCATGCCGACAAAGTGCATCGACCAGATACCGCTACCCATTACAAAAGAGCTAAGGCAAAGCCAGATTACTTTACTTCTCCCATGTGTTTGCGACACTTTGCTTGCTAGGTTGAGGGCAATATAAGAAGCGACAATGGAAATCAGGACGGATAGCCCGATAATCCAGCTGTTGTAATTAAGATGCATATCCTCCATGGCATCCTCCTTAGGTCAGACATTCAGGTTCATTCACAAAGGTATATTGGATTTCTCGCTAAGTTTCTAAATCATCTTCTCTATATTACAACGGTTTATTCACTTTGTTTCGTAATAGATGTCATTAACTATTAAAAAAATTAAAAGACGGCCGCTACGGATAGCATAACGGCCGTCTTCCATACTGTAATACGGTTCTTAGTACATCACATGAATGCGGAATTCACATCCATTATTTAATGTTAAATTTGTCGTTCATTTGATCCAGTAAACGAGCCAGAATCGTTGCTGCTTCGCCACGTGTAGTATTGGCTTTTGGATCGATGGTTCCACCCGGTCTACCTTTGATCAGCCCTTGATCGATAGCAAGTGCCAGATCATTGCGTGCCCAATTACCGACTTTGGAGCGATCATTGTACGAAGATAGTACTTTGTCTGCATCGGTATTGTACGATTTCTCAGAATCAAGATAACGCAGGGTGTTGCTGATAATATGCGTCATTTCTTCACGCGTAATTTTTTGATTCGGTTTGTAGGAACCGTCAGTGTAGCCATCGGTTAATCCCGATGCGGTTGCTGCTTTGATCGCATTGTTGTACCATGCGGCATCACGTACGTCCGAATAACCAGCTGCTCCGCCGCTAGCGTTCAGTTGCAGCATATTGCTAACCATTTGTGCAAATTGTGCACGGGTCAGCGTTGCATTCGGTGCATAACGGTTGCCACCGATCCCTTGTACGATGCCTAGACGATGCAGACGGGCGATATCGGATTGTGCCCAATGTCCGGCAGTATCGATAAAGTCAGATACATCGCTGTTTGTCAGATTGATGCCAGACGGAAGCTCCTCAGCTGCTTCGGTTCCGTCGGTACTAGCTGCTTCGACATCATTGTTGCCTGATGTGGTTGGCGTAGTGGTTTCCGCTGGCGTTGTTCCGTTGTTCGTTTCTTCTGCCGGTGTAGCTCCGGTTCCAGCAGCTGTACCGGTGGTGTCTGTGCCATATGGCCAGCCCAGCTGACCCGGAATACGGTTGGCAGGTACAGAATCGTCATCATCGTCACCGCCTGTGTTACCACCACCCGTATTGTAGCTAATCGTACCGACAGTTGTGGTTGTACCACCACGATTCAGTGTAACAACCAGCTGCCCAGAGGACTCAGGGAATTGTACACTGATGTCCACGATGCCATCCGCATCCACGGTGACATTTGCCAGTTCAACCGTACCTTGTCCATATACGGAACTTTGAACAGTTACGGTATCGCCGGTCAGAACTCCATTGACACGAACAGTACCTTGGTTACCTTGCGAATTGATCAAAGTTGCCTGCGGGTTATCTGGATTGCCCGGATCACCCGGTACTACTACACCGCTATAGGATAGTGTATTCAGTTCTGTTTCCACGCCATTGCTGACACTGCGTACAGACAATGTGCCGCTGGAAGATGGGAAGGCAAAGGTCAGTACGGCAGTACCTTGATTGTTGGCTGCATTTTCTGCCAGCTGCACATTCGCATCGCTGTATACGCGTGCGATTTGCTGCGGAGCCAGACCAGTTACGGTCACTGTACCTTGTCCATTGCTAGTATCGGTCAATTCCGCTGTTGGCTGCGGAGTTTCCGGTATAACTACGCCGCTATACGGCAGGCTGCCAATCTCCGTTTCGGCTCCATTGCTTACCGTACGTACGGATAATGTGCCATCCGAGGACGGGAAGGTGAAGGTCAGAGTTACATTACCGTTCGCATCGGCAGTGCCTTCTGCCAGTTGTACATTCGTATCGCTGTAGACACGTACCGTTTGTCCGACAGTTGCACCCGTTACAGTGACTGTACCTTGATCATTCGTTACATTAGTCAGATCAGCAGATGGTGCAGGTGTTGTCGGAATATCGACGCCGCTATATGGCAGTGTCGCAATCTCAGTCTCGGTTCCATTCGAGACGGTGCGTACAGACAACTCGCCATCCGTCGTCGGGAACGTAAAGGTTAGAACCGCTGTGCCATTTGCATTAGCTGTTCCTTCTGCCAATTGAACATTGGTATCGCTGTAGACACGTACGGTTTGTCCAGCGGCTACATTCGTAGCAGTCACTGTACCTTGATCGCCGTCGATGTCAGTCAATGCGGCGGTTGGGGTTGGATTGGCTGGAATGTCGATACCGCTGTATGGCAGTATTGAAATCTCGGTTTCCGTTCCGTTCGAGACGGTTCGTACGGACAATTCACCATCCGCCGTCGGGAACGTAAAGGTCAGAACCGCTGTACCATTCGCATTAGCTGTTCCTTCTGCCAATTGAACATTGGTATCGCTGTAGACACGTACCGTTTGTCCAGCCACTACATTCGTAGCAGTCACTGTACCTTGATCGCCGTCAATGTCAGTCAATGCGGCGGTCGGTGTTGGATTTGCTGGAATGTCGATACCGCTGTACGGCAGTGTCGCAATCTCTGTATCCGTTCCATTGATAGTGACTACAACGGTCAATGTGCCGTCAGTCGTTGGGAACGTAAAGGTAATAGTCGCTTCGCCATTGGTTCCCGCTGTTGCTGTGCCGAGTACGGCATTATTGTCGTCATATACCGTCACTGTTTGTCCCGCTGTCAAATTGCTGGCGGTAACTGTACCTTGATCGCCATTGATGTCGGTCAACGCTGCGGTTGGCTGCGGAGTGGTTGGAATATCCACGCCACTGTACGGCAAGGTTGTAATCTCCGTTTCAGTACCACCGCGTGTATAGGTGACAGTCAATGTGCCATCGGTTGTTGTAAAGGTAAAGTCAATCACGGCTGTACCAGTACTGTTCGCAGTTGCTGTGCCCAGTACTTCGTTATTCGGACCGTATACCGTAACAATATCGCCTTGTTGAACGCTTG
Organism: Paenibacillus sp. JQZ6Y-1; assembly: GCF_040719145.1. Classification (NCBI taxonomy): domain Bacteria; kingdom Bacillati; phylum Bacillota; class Bacilli; order Caryophanales; family Paenibacillaceae; genus Paenibacillus; species Paenibacillus kandeliae. The sequence goes on along the minus strand of NZ_JBFDUZ010000011.1, from coordinate 28,601 downwards.
TTACGGTTACCACACCATCGGCTCCATTAATGTCGCTGATTGTAGCTGTAGGTGTCGGTGTTGGTGGTGTAATACCGCTGTACGGTAGAACCGCAATCTCCGTTTCGGTTCCATTGCTAACTGTACGAATCGACAACTCACCGCTGGTTCCCGGAAGAGTGACTGGTAACACCGCTGCTCCATTGCCATCTGCGGTCAGTTCTGCCAGTTGTACATTCGCATCGCTGTAGACACGAACCGTTTGCCCCGCAGTCACGCCTGTTACGGTGACAACACCTTGGTCGCCATCAATGTTACCCAGTGCCGCTTCCGGTGTCGGCGTTGCTGGAATGTCGATGCCGCTGTACGGCAGTGTCGCAATCTCTGTATCTGTTCCATTGATAGTGGCGACAACGGTCAATGTTCCGTCAGTTGTTGGGAAGACAAAGGCGATAATCGCTTCACCGTTTGTTCCCGCTGTTGCTGTTCCCAGCACTGCATTGTTATCGTCGTAGACTGTCACTGTTTGTCCAGCAGTCAAATTGCTAGCAGTGACCGTACCTTGATCGCCACTAATGTTGGTCAATGCTGCGATTGGCTGCGGAGTGGCTGGAATATCTACGCCACTGTACGGCAACGTTGTAATCTCGGCTTCCGTTCCGCCACGAGTATACGTAACGGTCAACGTGCCATCTGCTGTGGTAAAGGTAAAGTCGATCACGGCTGTACCTGTACCGTTCGCTGTAGCAGTACCCAGTACGGTATTGTTCGGACCGTATACTTTTACAATATCGCCCGGTTGTGCATCTGTTACGGTTACCGTTCCGGCTGCTCCGTTAATATCACTAATAACGGCTGCTGGTGTCGGTGTTGGTGGTGTGATACCGCTGTATGGTAGAACCGCGATCTCCGTTTCGGTTCCATTGCTAACTGTACGAATCGACAACTCACCGCTGGTTCCCGGAAGAGTGACTGGTAACACCGCTGCTCCATTGCCATCTGCGGTCAGTTCTGCCAGTTGTACATTCGCATCGCTATAGACACGAACCGTTTGCCCCGCAGTCACGCCTGTTACGGTGACAACACCTTGGTCGCCATCGATGTTACCCAGTGCTGCTTCCGGTGTTGGTGTCGCTGGAATGTCGATGCCACTGTACGGCAGTGTCGCAATCTCTGTATCTGTTCCATTGATAGTGGCGACAACGGTCAATGTGCCGTCAGTCGTTGGGAAGACAAAAGCGATAATCGCTTCACCGTTTGTTCCCGCTGTTGCTGTTCCCAGCACCGCATTGTTGTCGTCATAGACTGTCACTGTTTGTCCAGCAGTCAAATTGCTAGCAGTGACCGTACCTTGATTACCACTAATGTTGGTCAATGCTGCGATTGGCTGCGGAGTAGCTGGAATATCTACGCCACTGTACGGCAAGGTTGTAATCTCCGTTTCAGTACCACCGCGTGTATAGGTGACAGTCAACGTGCCATCTGCTGTGGTAAAGGTAAAGTCGATCACTGCTGTACCTGTACCGTTTGCTGTAGCAGTACCCAGTACGGTATTGTTCGGACCATATACTTTTACAATATCGCCCGGTTGTGCATCCGTTACGGTTACCGTTCCGGCTGCTCCGTTGATATCGCTGATGACAGCTGCCGGATCTACAGTTGGTAGATCAATGTCGCTGTATGGCAAAGTGCTAATTTCCGTTTCCACGCCATTACTAACTGTACGTACAGAGAGTGTACCGTCGGCTGTGGTGAAGATGAGTGGCAGAACGGCTGCGCCGTTACCATCTGCGGTCACTTCTGCCAGTTGTACATTGTCCGCTCCATATACACGTACTGTTTGTCCAGCAGCTGCGCCGGTAACAGTAACAACACCCTGATTACCATTAATATTGCCCAGTGCCGCTTGTGGCGAAGGCGTTGTCGGAATCTGGATTGCACTGTATGGTAGCGACGCAATCTCTGTATCTGTTCCGTTAATGTTGGCTACAACCGTCAATGTTCCGTCGGTTGTTGGGAAGACAAAGGCAACAATCGCTTCGCCGTTTGCTCCCGCTGTTGCTGTACCCAGCACCGCATTGTTGTCGTCATAGACCGTCACTGTTTGTCCCGCTGCCAGATTGCTGGCGGTTACGGTACCTTGATTGCCAGTAATATTAGTCAAGGCTGCGATTGGCTGCGGAATGGCTGGAATATCCACACCGCTATAATCCAGCGTTGTCACCTCATTCTCCCCGTTACCACCGGTACGAGTCGATGTTACGACCAATTGACCGTCAGCCGTTGGGAATGTAAAGGTAATCAGCGCACCACCGAGACTATCCGCTATAGCTGTGCCGAGTACATTGCCATTTGGTCCGTACACTTTCAGTACGTCACCTGCTTGTGCACCAGTAATTGTTACGGTGCCTTGAGCGCCTACAATGTCTGTCAGTACTGCCTGCGTGGTATCTGGTGCAGGTTCAATCACTACATTTTGATAGTCAAACGTACTAATAGTTGTTTCTGTACCATTTGCCAGTACACGAATAAACAGTTTGCCCTGTGCTTTCAGGAATTTGAACGTAACGACAGCTTTGCCGCCGCCATCTGCTGTAGCATTACCAAGCAACGCATCATCCTGATCGTACACTCTAGCATCCGTACCCGCCTGCATGCCGGTTACGGTGATCGTTCCTTGATCACCTTGAATGCTATCTACTGCCGCTTGTGGCGAATCAATCGGCGCTGCTGGCTCTGCTGGATAGGTTACCGGTACCGGCGTACTTTCCAGTTGAGCGCGAATCAGAATTACCGAAGCGACACCGCCTGCTGGCAGTAACTGCAGCTGGAAGTTGACTGTTCCCGTACTATCGGCAATCGCTGTACCCAGAACAGTGTCGTCCGCTCCCAAGATACGGATCGTATCGCCCGGCTGCAAGCCTTTCACTGATGCACTATCATTATTACCGGTGTTGTTAACCAAACTGATGCTGTCTGCATTCAGTATAGGACCCGGCTCGGCATCATAATTGACTATAGTAGCTGCACTTTGAATCGTATTGTGCGTACGTGTAATCGATAGTATGCCCCCCTGTGCTTGCAGTTTTACAGCAAGGGAAAGCGTACCATTTGCCGCCACTGTACCGGTATCCAGCACAGCACCGTTCTCATAAATCGTAATCAGATCGCCAGCAACAAGCGACGTAAATCCAACGGTATCTTGCGTACCCGAAATATTGTTAATGGTGATCAAATTGGCAGGAATCGGCGGTACTACTTCTGCCGCATACTGCACAGCCACTTTGTCACTTTCAATACCCAAATAGCGTTGAGACACGTAGATTGTACCGCCTGTTGGAATGAGAGTTGCCGAAATGGAAACCTGAAGTGAGGCTGGAACGGTTGCCGTGCCAAGAACGGTATCGTCATCGCCATACACGATAACTTCCATCCCTTCGCTCGCTTCGGTTACTGTTACAATGTCCTCATCTCCATAGTTATTTTGTGGATTTACATTTTGCGCCACAATGGATGGAACAAGCAACGCATCATAATTGACAAGTGTCGGCACACTTTCAATGCCATTACGAACTAAAGTGACACTGACCATACCGCCATTGGAAGAAAGGGAGACTTCCAGCTGTACATCTCCTTGTGCATTCGCTGTACCGGTACTCAGCAGCGTACCGTCTGCATATACATTGACAATATCGCCTTCCTGCAATTGATCAACTGCAACACTAGCGGATGCGCCAATAGCTGTCGTAACTGTAATACGTTCAGCTGGAATCGCATTGACGACTTCCGCCACATACGCCGTCAGCGTTGGTACACTTTCTACACCGTTGCGTGTCAATGTTACACTCACACTGCCGCCAACCGGAATCAGCGTGACTGGAACACTAACACTAGCGGAGCCTGCGGCTACGGTTTCTGTACCAAGCAGCGTGGCATTTCCGTATACTTTGATTACGTCACCGCTCGTCAAACCGCTGACGGATACGGTATCATCATTACCCGAATTGTTTTTGACATTGATGCTTGCTGCCGTTAACGGCGGCACCACTTCAGCCACGTATGCCACAGGCAGGACAGCACTTTCTACACCCTGACTGGTAATACTGACACTTACACTACCGCCAAGTGGATTTAATTTTACATTAACGGTAGCTGTACCATTGCTGGCAACTGTACCTGTACCAAGTACACTACCACCTGCATAAGCAGTCACAATATTGCCTGCCGTCTGATTTCTTACAACTACGGTGTCGCTGTCACCCGCATTGTTGGTGATCGTTACATCGCCAATCAATACCGGATCGACAACGATAGAACCATACATTGCCGAAGTAGCCAAACTCTCGATACCATTGCGCGTCAAGCTCACATTCAAGCTTCCGCCTTGTGCATTGGCTCGAACGGGAATAGCGACTGAACCAGTTGCTGTAGCAGTTGCAGTTCCCAATACTTCTCCCGCTCCATATACTCGAATCAAATCGCCTGCTGTCAACCCATTCACAGTGACAACGATCTGACCGTTAACAATACTGCCTAGCGAAATCTGGTTGCTGAGCAGTGGAGTAACTACTTCAGCCAGATAGGCAACTGCGGTCGCCGGGCTTTCCACTTCATTATGCTTCACACTCACATTGATAGAGCCGCCGAGCGGAGTCAATGTGACCGGCACACTCACGCTGCCTTGTGCATTGACTGTGCCTGTACCCAGCACACCACTTCCGTCATATACAGTGATTACATCGCCAGCAACCTGACCAGTAATCGACACCGTATCGGCATTGCCGGAATTGTTATTCACCTGAATATTGGCAGAGGCAATAGCAGGAACAGTAATGGAAGGATAGGTGAGCGTCGTAGTGGCGCTTTGCAGCAATCCTTCTTTGACACTGACATTCAAACTGCCGCCAGTCGCATCCAATACAACCGGCAACACCAGCGTTGCCGATGTCGCTGTACCTGTAGCAAGTACAGTCGCTCCTGAAGAAACAGTAACAATAGAGCCGACTTTCAAATTGTTGACAGTGACTGTGGATGTACCACCATACGAATTGGCAATCGAAACATTCGCAGAAGCAATAGGAGGAACTGTTTCTGCGCCATAGGTAACAGCAGTGGAGGCGCTTTCCACACCGCTGCGCGTACGGGTAACATTAACGGTGCCGCCGGTTGCAGTCAAAGGGGCAGTGACTGTAGCCACACCGCTGCTATTGGCAGTTGCTGTGCCGATCGATGTGCCAGAGGCATAGACCGTCACGAGATCGCCAGCACTAATATCAGATACGGTAATCGTATCGCTATTGCCGTAGTTATTTTGTACGTTGATACTGGAGGATGGAACAGCGCTTAATACCGCTGCGCTATACGTCACACTGGTACGTGTACTTTCCGCTGTACCACGTTTGGCAGTTACGCCAATGGTGCCACCTGTCGGTGTAAGCGTAGCCGAAACAACTGCCGTGCCTCCGGCATTTACGGTTGCTGTACCAAGCACTTGATTGCTAGCATTATATACAGTAATAAGATCGGTAGGATTTTGCCCGGTTACGGTGATTGTGGATGTACCGGACATTTGATTGGAGACGCTAATTTGCGAGCTAGTTGGCGCAGGTGTTGCTGCCAGAACGGTAAATGTGTTCTGTTGCGTCGATTCGCCAATTGTCACATTGAGGGTACTTTTGGTATACGCTGTAATAGTGTATGTGCCTGCAGCGGGGAGCGTTTTTGTTTTAAGCGTTAATGTATCGTTGGCAAGTAGATTAAGTAAGAGCGTGCCGCTTAAAGTAATCGTTCTACCACTGTTGGTAATCATACTCGCTGGAATTGCTGTGCCGTTAAATTCATCGCCAGCCACAGCGGTGATCCCTGCCGGAAGTTCAAACACCATACTTCCGATCAGATTTAATTGAATACCCGGTTCATAGCTGATAGTCAGCGTTGTCGTCTGACCAGCTACATTCTGTCCGTTAAGTGATGTGATTCGAAGTGCACCTGCAGCACTTGCGTGACCGGGGAAGTTTACGATCACCATACTGAAGATTAGGAAAATAATAAACAGCGAATACCCCTTTTTTCTCATCTCTTTCGCCCCTTTAATGATTGTTGTGGGTAATTGTGACTGGGTCGACGGGTTGACGGTTTGGGAAAATCTAGGAAACTCATATCCCCATTGTCTCTCAAAACAGTTGTTTAATTAATAGCCTTATTTTCCTATTTTAGTATTAATAATGTATATTACCCCCTTTATTCCTTTTTTCGCCAGTAAAGTAAAAAAAGATCACCTTATTTATAAAAAATAAGGTGATCTTTTTACTATATTTCCATATAGGATCAAATATTCACGTAAATGAGACATATAACCTATGCAAAAGACTCAATCCCGCTGCTTTGCGTTCATTTCTAAGCCTTTTCTCATTCTTCCTCTCATTCTCAGATAGAACAAGTGTTCAATCAAGGGCTACGCTGTTAACCAATACTTTTGTTAAATACCGCAGCAATCGCCTGCGCACGGTCACTGACACCCATTTTATTGAAAATATTGGTCAAATGGTTTTTAACCGTATGTTCACTAATAAACAGAGTCGCTGCAATCTCTTTATTACTAGACGCCTTCACAACCAGCTCCAATACTTCCTTCTCACGCGGAGACAAGCCGAATTGCTTGACGATTGCTTCCAGACCGCGTCCTTCGGCACCTTCGGACGACGTTCTGGCAGGCGAATTGGCAGTAGCTGGCTTTTCCTCGACCAGATTGATCTCTGTTTCTAGCGTATGACGGCTCAATACAAACAAACGGAACTGGCTAACCAACCCTTGGTCGATACCACTAACTGGCAGATCATTCACTACACGCATATCGTGATCGCCTGCTGCTGCAATCGCGAATGCTAACGACATAATCTGTCCCCCTTTGGAATAGGTAGTGCCAGAAGGCACAGATTGCGCGTCCTGAATACGTTTGTAATCCTCGATCATCTCGGCTTCCTGCTGGAATAGATGCGGGAAGCTGCGCAACATATTCGGATCAGAATACGACATCACACAGGCACGACCGATCACATCGGCTTCATCCTTCGTTACGCCGCCCCATACGGCAAATTCCTGCACAATTTTCCGCGCATCTGCGGTCAACTGATACAGTGCCATATTCCATTCCCGAATCGATTCATGCAGAATCTGTGCAAATCGATTGCTGTTGGACATATACTGCTGACGGTCGTAAACCGATTTCATAACTACACTGCCCATCATGGCAAGTGCAGACAGAATCTCGCGACACTCCTCGCCTTCCTGCTCATCACTAACCGCTACCGCCAGCACCGCACGGACACGATTGCCATATACGATCGGATATTCCAGCATCAGTGAGAAGGGAGTGTTGTTATTGATGTAAGAGTTGGCTGACGGATTATCGCTACCTTCCAAATAACGTCGAGCAATATCCTTGGCATACGTTTCGCCATTGGGACTTTGCATCCCGCGCGCAACCATCTGAATTTTGCCGTCTTCGGATGTACGATGAACGACGATGGATGCCGACGGATTCCATACTAGATTCAGACTCATATCAACCAGCATGAACATGACGCGCTGCGCATCCTGCACAGACACGATCAGACGTGACAGCTCAATCAACGGTTTGAAGCGCTGTAGCTGCTTTTCCATCTTTTCATAGGTCAGATGGTTGGCAATATACCAGCCCATCAGCGAGATCATGGTTTCTTCAAATTGGAAATGAAGACCCGGTACGGAGCGCTCCTTGAAGCTCACGCCAAATAGCAATCCGTACACCTCATCATCGTAACGAATCGGGAAGCCTTGCACTTCATGTACCTGCGGTACACCCTTTTGCAGGAAAAAGTTGCTACGCGGATCACGATCTACGTTGTTCCAGCGCGTCGGCTGTGCACTCAATACCGCCTGCCCTAGAAACCCTTCTCCCTCATGGAAAACCGCTCCATTCAGCTCGGCAGATGATGGTCCAATACTGTTGATGATCGTATACTTGCCTGGACCCGTACGCAGTGCAAAGCCGAATACATCCGCCAGATCACTCGTTGACAGCACAGCACGCGTAATCTCCTCAATCGGATGCGAGGCATTCATTTCAGAAGATAGCGTATCGTTCAACGCGACCAATCGGTCCGTCAGACGCTTCTCCTTGTAGCTGGACTTGAGAATCAATGACAGTGCATGCGCAAGCTTTGTAATTTTCTCACGCTTGAATACTTCCTGCTCCGGCGTCGTTTCCGGTACATTGCGAATCCAATCCTGAATCGCCTCAAAGAATCCGACAGGCACATCATTTGGCGGCTGCACAAAGTTCGGATGTGATAGTATGCCTTGGCGCGTACCTGTTTGAATCAGAATCCCCGCCCACACAAATAACCCGGTCAGCGGCTGGTCAAAGGCAATCGGCGAGATCAACCACCGCACACCCGGTATCCATTGATCCGACAAAATCGTATGTTTCGCACCGTGCAGCTTTTCAATTTCCTGACGGAACATTTCATTTAGCTCACCGGCATATTGCTCAAATACCGAACTACTCCGCAAATGCGAAGGTGCCGTAATAATCCGCCCTTCATGATCGGTTATAAAAATGAGCAGCTCGGTCAATTGAGCGTAAGTATCTTGAAGCTCCTGGCATATATCGCGGATATCATTTAGCATGTATGTTTCAATCATAGGCGTTCAAATCCACTTCTGTCTGAATATAAGGAGCCTTGTAACGGTAAATGGCACGCACACCATCCCCATTTTTCTCCAGGATAGCCATCTCCGCCAGACGATTCAATGCTCGCTCAGTAACCTGTTGACTGCGGCCCAGCCTCTTGGACAGGCCGCTGCTTGTCTCAATCGCATACGGATTGTTTTCAAAAAATAGCGTGCATTCCATTTGCAAAGTAATTACATCACTTTCTGCTACCATACGGTTCCAATCCCTCCTTATATCAGCTGTACAAACGGCTCTTCGGTTGCGTTCGCAATAATGTGCGGTGCGGATACGCGACCACTAGGGGATTTGGTAACCTGCAAGTATTGGTAATTGCCATCTACCCAGGTTCGGATTACACCGTTACAGGTCCGTTCCAGGAAGGAAGCCGTCTCCTGTCCAATCTCCGCAAAATTGCAATGTACGACAATGGTAATACCCAGCGAGCGCCACATGGACATCTCTTCGGCAAAGTAACGTAGCAGGAACTCGCGTCCACGTTCGGAAATGATGGTGTTCAGATCATAATACACAAACCAGCGACGATCACATGTATCCTCACATTCAAAAATCGGACCTAGACGATCATTCAACACTTGAGCATAATCCTCATTACTCACCTTATCTACACGGATCATCGCCTTCTCTAGCGTAGATTCGACTGCCCTTCGATAATGCTCAATAAAGAACGCTTTACCTTGAGCAGCAGCTTCGCGCAGCGATACGCCAAACAGCTCAATCGTATCGGCAAAGGTATCCAGTGAGGTATTGCCCGACATCATTGTCACCGTACAATCGCCGTCTTTAATGCGCTGTGCATAGATAGAAGACAGCAGATAACGATAATTGGCTTTGCTGTTCGTGTCGATCATATAGACGCTGCTGCGTGGAATACCGCCGCCCAGCATCTCATCCAGCGTTGCAATACCGGTAGTCAGCACCTCCGTCTCGTTGGTCAACATTTTATCCTCCGCCATAGACAGAGATGGAACGATGTATACGCCATTGTTCAGAAACTTGTACGTATGCTCGCCTTCCATAATGCGAGTACCACGCATCTTGAGTACTTCAATCGTGCGCTTGCGGTACTTTTCCATCAGCGGCTTCAGTGATAGCCGAACGATACCATCACAGATGTAATTCTCAAAAGGCACATTGGATTCGCCAGTCTCACCATATTCGCGAATGAAGAACGAAGTCAGCGAGTGCTTGCGCATAATATTGCGGATGGTGTACACATTGTTGCGCACCTGCTCATCCGTGCTCACCAGTCGGAATAGACTGATACTATCGATCACGACGCGTTTGCAGCCGATCTCACCGACCATACTTTCAAAAATACCACCTGGCTGTAGCATTTGATCCAGTAAAATATCCGGCTCCATACAAATAACGCGCAGCCGATTTTCCTGCTCTAGCTGACGCAGATCCCATCCGAACCCTCTCATATCTTCGTATATTTGCTCCGGCAGTTCTTCAAAGGTAATGTAGATTCCCGGCTCGTCAAAGTTTGTGGCTCCTTCTACCAGAAATTGCATACCGACTGTCGTTTTACCGGTACCTGGTTCGCCTTCCAAAATCACTACAGACCCTGGCGGTATACCACCGTACAAAATATCGTCCAGTCCTGGTATACCCGTATGAATAGCATTGATGTTGTTCATGTATTGCTCCCTCCATCTGTAGCATAGTTTAGTCATGCAAGGGTTAGCTTTTCCTACGAAGATGACTGTAAAGCAATTATAACAACGTAAGGCACTTTGAAGAAAGGAATTTCCCATTTTTATAACGAGTCAAAAGTATTTAATCATTTATACCCTTTTTTTCCAGTTTATCATTGCAGTTTCTTAATAAATTGAATAAATTTAGACCAAAAAATACAGCATTTTATCCGGTTATTTTAAATTTAAATGAATACCTGCGAATAATTATACAAAGAGGCTGGAAATCAGTTGATCTCCAGCCTCTTTGTTGTACATCAAGCCTGTTGTGGGAATATAGACGGCGGGCAGGAATACCGGTATTCCAGACAGTAAATCGTCATTCCCACCCGTTCATTGTATTGTGATGATTATACTCTACGTACCCATTGCAGCAGCCTCGGAATCTATACTGATTACCGATTAGCCTTCCAATGCTTCTTTTAACTCTTCTGGCGAACGATCCCACCACTCTTGGTTATGCGTGGACAGTAGTTTTTTCAATGCCGCTTTATCTTCGCTGCCTAGCTCGCTCAGCATGATTCGACGCTTGATCGCATAGTCCAGCTTGTTTACGTGGTCAGCGAGGATTTTCCAGCCTTTTTTGTCTTCTTCATTAATCCACATCTCACAGGCTGTTGCTCCAGCGTAGCTACCGCCCTCTGGCTGCTTGTCCACCGCTACCCAGACAACCCATACTTGGCGACCACCGACAACATCCTCGCGCTCAGCGCTGAATTTGATCCCGCGCTCCACTTTGCTCTTCGCGTGCATCGCACCAATATCAATCGTTGCTTCGCCGCGATCAATAATAATAGGAGAAACATTGTTCAGATTAATCGAGCCTGCACCGAATCCCTTATGCTTGCTGCTCTTGGTGCTGCTACTAATAATATTTAAAGACATTGATTTTTTGGCAGGTTGTTGATTTTGATCCATGGTAAAAGTAACTCCTTTTTTATTCAAATATGAACCGATATCTTCATATGATTGATTTTAACATGATTGTAGCGGATTAGGGTCAAAAAACTAATGCCACAGGCTGTATGTTAGATAAAGTATCAAAAAATCAAAACAAATATCGACAAAAGTATAAAGTTTACAAAAAAATGACCGAAAAAAAGGAAAGCAATCATAAATCAGCCAGTTCACGCGTAAACAATCATCACCTTGCACTAAAAAATGAATTTTTTTTCATAAATGTAATCCCTTTATTGGCGCGGTTTTCATCCTGCCATGTCATAAAGATGACAATAATTTTCGTAGAAAAACAGTTATCAAACGTTGCCAAAGTAAAAAAGCTCTGTTAGAATAAACCCAGCGAGTTTTTAGTAACAACTTTGTAAACTTTAAAATGTCATCTTGTAACTTTTACCAGAAAAGCTGATTTTTGTCGAAAAAGTTGGATATCGTCATACGGTGCATTAACAAAGTGTAAAGCCAAATTCCGTGGCACCGGGAAACGGGGGAACCGTTTTGGGTGAATTGATCTTGCAAGAGAGGGATCATAGGGGAAGCCTTCTACCGAATCCTTAAGCTAACCTCGTAGGCATTGGAAGGGGACAAATGATTTTGAACATGAAAAAGAAACTAACCGCCGCACTAATGGGATTCGCAATTGCATTTACTGTTATGGGGAATAGCAGTGCACATGCTGATTCCAAAATGGACCAGATCATTGATCCAGCAATGGGAACACCGTACCGCATCGGGGGAACCTCTTTCAACGGTTTCGATTGCTCCGGATTCACTCAATATGTATTCAGTAAAATGAACATTGATCTGCCGCGTCAATCCACATCGCAATTCCAAGTAGGCGACGCAGTAAGTAGAGACAATCTGCAAGCTGGAGACCTCGTCTTCTTCAACACGACTGGAGCAGGAGTTTCACATGTAGGAGTCATGGTAAGCAGCACGCAATTCGCGCATGCTTCCACATCCAGAGGCGTACGTATTGATAACCTCAGCATGGATTATTACGCAGAACGCTATGTCGGCGCTAAACGCGTAATGAGCAATTATGCTTTTGACACGTTCGCAACCGACAATTAATATAACCTTTTAAATAATAACCTTATATTTTGTGATTCATAACCGTAAGAGATTCCCGCCAGAATCTTTTGCGGTTTTTTATTTGTTCTTGTACTATATAAACGAAACAAAACCGAAATTGGTTACACTTATTTGGAAAAAAGTTATCCAGTATTTGAGATATTGATTTGGTAATTATGTCTACTAATAATTAACCACGCCATAATTATGGTAAACATGTTTTCCAATATTTATTTTAATTATTTTTAGTTAATACCCGTCTCATTTGATCTTCAATCATCTTCAAAAAGGAGCAGTGATTCATGTCGATTTCCCTCACCCCGCCCTTCATCGTTACGGAAATGACTGAGGCCCATGCGGCTGATATTTGTACATGGGTATATCAAGCCCCTTACGATATTTATGGCTGGATGTCATGGGATCAGATGCAGCAACTGGAAGTGGAGTTTGGCGATCCAAAGCTGCGCAAGGAGCAATATGCCTCCATTTTAGACAGTACAGGTGTGCTATTTGGATTCGCACAGTTTTTCCCATTGGAAGGTACTGTTCGACTCGGTGTAGGCATGCGACCCGATCTATGCGGCAACGGTTATGGCGAAGCATTTGTCCGTGTCATTACCGAAGAAGCGATAGCACGGAAGCCTGAAGCAGAGATCGATCTGGAAGTACTCACTTGGAATCAGCGCGCCATCCGTACGTATCAGAAAGCTGGATTTCATATTACCGATGCATATGATCGCCGTACACCGGACGGTATGAAGCCATTCTATTGTATGGTTTACCAAGCGGACGCAGATAGAACCTCATCGCCATAAAGATTCGGCATACCGATACCAGTGACTGCCCAAGCATCCTTCTTTACTATGGGCATCCAACGACAAAAGACCGAATGACAAAAGAAGCAATACGCCTTCTCCCGTCATCCGGTCTTTTTCATTTTACCCATTTATATTCATCGTACCCTGTTCATCAGATCAGCGGAACAAAGGTCATTTCCGTTTCCCCGATCAAAATATCGATCCGGTGCGTATCCGCAGCATAAATGACTACCCCGCTGCCGACCTGAATGGAAGGTTCGGAACCAAGCGCATAAAATAGATCCTCTGCTAGCGCCTCTTGCACCTCACGGCGCTCCTCTGCCTGTAAGCCTGCCCATTCTTCCGGCGGCATTTGAAAAAATAGATAACAATCGGGAATCAAGTCCAACGCCGTCGTCAAATCAGTCAGTATATCCTCATACTCGCGTCCATGTTTAACGCCCATAACGAACCTCCAGTCCATCTGTCTATATTGTTACAATTGCCAACTTCTTTCCATTATAACTTAAAAAAACTCTTCATAAAGCATCATATTCTGTCGATAACAAAAGTATCAGCGAATCAAGCAATGCCATCATTCCATGGAAGAGAATGATGCAAGCCATACAACATATACTCATGGACGAGGTGTATTATGCAAATTTCAACAATTCTTGGTCTGGTACTCGGGATTCTCTCTCTAGTTGTCGGTATGATCCTCAAGGGCGCACCACTGGTCAGTCTGGTTAACAACCCTGCTGCCTACGTTATCATCCTGGTAGGTACAGCCGCAACGATCTTTATGGCGTTCCCGATGCCCGAAGTCAAACGTGTTCCGAAACTGTTCGGAATCATTTTCAAAAATCAGACTCTGCTCGACAAAAAGGAACTGGTTCGTACATTCATGGACTGGGCTTCCATTACGCGCCGCGAAGGTTTGCTCGCGCTGGAATCCAAAGTTGAAGAAATCGACAATTCCTTTCTCCGCAATGGAATGCGGATGATCATTGATGGTAATGATCAGGAATTTGTACAGGATGTGCTGATGGAAGATATTAATGCTACCGAGGAACGTCACCGCTCCGGCGCGCTGATCTTCTCGCAGGCGGGTATGTATGCACCTACACTCGGTGTACTCGGTGCGGTTGTCGGTCTGATTGCCGCCCTTGCCGATTTGAGTGATATGGAAAAGCTGTCCCACGCGATTGCTGGTGCGTTTATCGCAACGGTTCTCGGTATCTTTACCGGTTATGTATTGTGGCATCCGATGGCCAATAAATTGAAACGTCTGTCCAAAGCAGAAGTGGAGATTAAGCTGATGATGGTCGAAGGTCTGCTATCGATTCAATCCGGTGTATCGACCATGGCAATCAGTCAAAAACTCGCTGTATTCCTGACACCAACAGAGAAAATTGAGCTAGAAGGACAACAGGAAGGAGGCGGCGGCGGTGAGCAAGAAGGGTAAACGACATGAACCTCATGAGGAGCATGCCGACGAAAGCTGGCTGCTCCCCTATTCCGACTTGATGACCCTGCTGCTAGCACTCTTCATCACCCTGTTCTCCATGAGCTCGCTAGATGCTGCCAAATTTCAGCAGATGGCCAAAGCTATGAGTGCCGCCTTCACCGGTGGCAGTGGTGTACTGGATGAAAATGCGATGGCTCCAACTGAAGGCGAAGTTCCAAACAAAGATCCGCAGGACAATACGGCTGCGGCAGCTGACAACTCAGATAGTCAGAAGTCCAAGCAAAAGCTGCGCGAAGCGTTACAAAAGCAAGAGCAGCAAGATCTGGAAAATCTCAAGCGCAAGCTGGATCAGTATATCAAGGAAAATGGTCTTAGCTCCCAGCTGACCACCAAGTTGAACCAGTCCGAACTGAAAGTGACGATCAGTGATAATACACTGTTCGCTTCCGGTCAGGCAACGGTCAAAACTGATTCACGCATGCTCGCCAAATCACTATCCTCTATTTTACAAGCAATTCCTGATTATGATATTATCGTCTCCGGTCACACGGACAATGTACCGATCTCCAACTCGCAGTATACATCCAACTGGAATCTGAGTTCGGACCGTGCATTGAACTTTATGCAAATTTTGCTACTCAATCAGAAGCTGGACCCGCGCAAGTTTAGTGCAATTGGTTACGGTCAGTACCACCCGATTGCCGATAACTCCACCAATGTGGGACGTGCCAAAAACCGCCGCGTTGAAGTTGCCATTGTCCGCAAATATGTAGACAGTGATGTGAATCCAACATTGCAGTCCATTGTAGGCAACGGAAGCGACACCAGCAATTAATTGTATACGATGGAAGAAGTCATTCGCTTCTCCATGCAATGAACGGATACCGGCTTGCTGGTATCCGTTTTTGCTTGTGGATTAACATTGAAATCCCCCCTCGTATTGCCTAAAATTGATAGGGAAGCCTGTGGAAAACATTTAGACGGCAAAAGAACGTCACAATACCCGACTACATTGTGCCACACCATACGTTGCCTGCTCTCTCGCTCTCTTGACAGCTACAAAAGTTATTCACAAAAACGATTAAAAAGTAAGTTTTCCACAACAAAACATAGTTATCCACAGTTTTGTCCACAAGCTGTTAACAACGAATATTTGTTCGATGGACAAGTGCCATACGTATCCACAATAGAAAGAAGGGTTTATCATTTCCATCATTCAACATCAGCACTGGATGAAAGAGGCGATTGAGGAAGCACGCAAAGCCGAAGTGCTGGGCGAGGTCCCGATCGGTGCCGTCATCGTTAAAGATAACGAAATTATTGGGCGAGGATATAATCTGCGTGAAACGACGCATGATGCCACCGCCCATGCCGAGATTATCGCCATTCGTGAAGCTAGCGAACGACTCGGCTCATGGCGCTTGCTCGACTGCACCTTATACGTCACATTGGAGCCTTGCCCCATGTGTGCAGGCGCTATCGTGCAAAGTCGTGTACCCACAGTCGTTTACGGCACTACCGATCCTAAGGCGGGCTGTGCCGGCACATTGATGAATCTGCTGCAAGAGCCGCGCTTTAATCATCGGACTGAGATAATGGATGGCATTATGCAGGAAGAATGTGCAGCACTGCTTACTGACTTTTTCCGAGGGTTGCGAGTGAAGCTCAAGCAAGCACGTTTAGAACGTCAAGCAGAGTCAGAATAAGAAACGAATTCCTCATAATGTTCATAGTAGGGAGGCACACATATGCACATGCAATTGCATAACCAAGAGCGGGGCATATATGTCCGTCTATTACAGCCGGATGATGCAGAGCAGCTACTACAGCTGCGGTTATCTAGTCGGGAAGAGAACCAGCAGTATGAACCGCAGTATCCCGACGACTTTTTCACGTTTGCCAGTCAGCTGGATCTGATCTATCGTCGCAAGCAGGAGGCTGCCGAGGATCGTGGGTATTTGTTCGGTATGTTTCGTGAAGAGGACGACGTACTGATTGGTACGATCTCAGTCAGCCATCTTGTACGCGGTGTTGGCCAATTCGCCGATCTGGGCTACTCCCTCGGCTCTGCTTACAAAGGGAATGGATATATGACAGCCGGTGTGCGGCTGGTGCTAGAGTATGCCTTTCGTTCGCTCGGTCTACATCGTATTCAGGCGGGAATCATTCCCTATAATACAGCGTCTCAGCGCGTATTAGAGAAATGCGGCTTTCAGAAGGAAGGTATCGCTCGTAAGCTGGTTAAGATTAACGGTCAATGGGAAGATCATCAGATGTATTCCCTTCTGGTCGACGATTTTCTGACGTGATCCATCCATAGTGATGGTGATATAGGAATAGGTAAGCAATGTTATAACGTCATCCTAGCGGATACAAACACCGTTCATAAACAAACAACCCTCGTCTGCACCATATGGTGTCGTGACGAGGGTTGTTTGTTTATGCTACGTTTGCTTTTGTGATTGAAGCTACTTGTACAATCTACTTGCTCCTAACGTGGTACATCACCACGCAGGATAGGGTCTTCTATGATATGAGTTATCTTGCTTATGCGGATTCAAGCTACGATTGAATGATTGAACATCTACGAATACCGATTACCTTTACAGGACAGGAACGGTTACTTGTCGCTACCGTCTTGATCCTATCCGACTACTTAGTACGACGATCCCATTTCTTGTTGCAGCTCTTGCAGTGTGATTACGTCAGCATCAGCCGGGATACCAATCGCAAAGGTTTGTTTTTCGTTGATTTTGGAATACTGACCGCTTCCTTCAAGTGCCAGCTTCACATTTTGTTTTGTATCTGGATCAGAGAATACCGCATCCATCACCATTTTTTGATACACAGGGAAGTCTTTATCGTTGATCGCTGTGTTGATATTGAATTGGTTCAGCGTCAGGTATTTATCCAGCTCGTTCACTGTTTTGGAGAATTCACTTTGCGAATCTTGAGATTGAATATCCTTTTTCGCTTGGTCAATATCTTCTTGCGTCAGGTTCAGAGCAGAACGATATTCTTCTTTGGACAGTACATCCAGCACTGCAGGCAGCGCTTGTTTTACAAAGATCGTTACTGCTTCTTTAGCATTGTCATTCGTTACAGCAAATTGCACCACTTGCTTCGCATCTACACCATCTGGCAGGCCAGCATCAGCAGGTTTGATGTCTTTGAAGTATTTTGCTTGGTCGTATTTATCCAAGATAGCACCGGACAGCTCTTGTGCCAGCTTTTGGCTAGTGTCTGCGCTAATTGGTGTGTACTCTTCACCTTGCATTTGCGCCAGTTCTTTGAGATCCAGCTTCAGGAATTTGCCAACTACGTTTTGCGACAGTGGCAGCATCGGGATTTGCGGGATTTTAACATACATGGTTTCCTGTGTCAGCACGATCGGCACTTCAAAGTTCATGGAGCCGCCAGCCAGTTTCAGGTTCATTGTCATTTCTGTTTGCATTGGGTCTGCTTGATACACACCGTTCAGTGTGAATTCTGCATTTTTCAGCGTGTTGGCGATTTGCGCGCTTTCGGACGATGCTGCGCCATCAGCCGAAGTGATTGCCAGATCATTGATCTTGAACTGACTTGTCATGGTGTAGGAAGTCATTTTAGCAGCATTTGCTGTCGCTGCTTTTACCGCTTCTTTTGGTTCTGCTGTTTTTGTACAGCCAACCAGTGTGAGGGTGAATACCAGCAACAGTGCCAGTAGGCTCCCGGTCATCTTCTTGTTCATTGTGTTACCCCTTTCTGTGTCAAAGCGTGTAATGTTCAATAGTAGTGAAATCAAGCAAGAAAAATAAACTCCGCATCCATGATAACCCATTTTGGCAATATTTTAAATGACGCATCCAAAATTAGTTATAATTTCTTAACATTGCGGGTTAATTTGACCTGCTCATTCTACCAAAGAGGAATGAATCTGATCGTATTGCTAATCGTTCTGTCCTGCTTTTGCACATACATGCAGATATGTCTTGCTGTTGTTCGATGCGTAGCACATGTACACGGGTCCGTTTAGTGAATATCCCGTTTTCTGAAGCGTCCACCTTTGACATCGTGAATATTGCCGACCGCCATAAAGGCATTTTCGTCAAAGTGATTCACAATTTCCTTGAGCTTGGCTTCTTCGAGGCGTGTAATGACGCAAAAGATCACTTTCTTGTCTTCACCGGAAAATCCGCCTTCCCCGGATAAATAAGTAACAGTTCGTCCCAACCGACTGATAATCGCGTCTCCGATATCATGAATACGGTCGCTGATAATCCAGACCGATTTGGACTGATCCAGACCATCGATGGTAATGTCGATAACCTTGGTGGCGATATAATACGCGATAATCGAATACATCGCCCGATCCCAGCCAAATACAAAGCCTGCGCCGGTCAAAATAAATACATTGATGATCATGACAATCTCACCTACGGAGAAAATACTACGTCGCGATAGCAAAATCGCAATAATCTCCGTTCCATCCAGTGAACCGCCAGAACGTAGCACTAGCCCAGTGCCTAGTCCGAGAAACATACCGCCGAATACAACAGCCAGTACCGTTTCATTCACAAAGGCAGCGACCGGATGCAGCAGCAGGGTACCGACCGACATAACGGAAATGCCCAGCAACGTGGACAGCGCAAAGGTTTTGCCGATCTGCTTGTATCCAATCACGAGAAACGGAATATTGATCAGAAACAGAAAAATCCCGAGCTTCCAGCCAGTCAAGAAGGACATAATGATCGAAATCCCTGTAATACCGCCATCCGTTACATTGTTCGGTACAAGGAACAGCTCCAGTGCGATCGCCACCAGAACAGCACCAAGAACGATCAACATCGTACGGACGAGCGTGCTTCGCAGAGAACGTTTGCCGTGCTCCACCGGAGTGAATGCGGCCAAATCGGGAGGTTGGTGCAATGCCATGGCATGGCCTCCTTTTCTTATGTACGTGGCAACTTCCAAAAAGGTGACAATTTTTTGTCA
The DNA here is from genome assembly GCF_040719145.1 of Paenibacillus sp. JQZ6Y-1. Classification (NCBI taxonomy): domain Bacteria; kingdom Bacillati; phylum Bacillota; class Bacilli; order Caryophanales; family Paenibacillaceae; genus Paenibacillus; species Paenibacillus kandeliae. The sequence goes on along the minus strand of NZ_JBFDUZ010000011.1, from coordinate 8,918 downwards.
ATCAGCAATATATTTATATTATTATTATTACATAAATTACCTTCGTCTCCTATAACAAACCGATCCAACAGCCAATTTTCTTCGATAGGAACGTATTGGAATACAGAGATACTTTACGATAGACATATATAGATGTAACAAGACATATATGAATATAACAAAAAAGCCGTCCCTTTCGGAACGACTTGGATAGACGATATATGGCGGAGAGGGTGGGATTCGAACCCACGTGGAGTTGCCCCCTAACGGTTTTCAAGACCGCCCCGTTATGACCGCTTCGGTACCTCTCCAAACATTATGTTATACAATATTCGGTTGAATATTGCACAACATAATTAATATATCACACATGCTATAGCAGCACAATATTTATTTTTGCAGTTTGCTGATAACCTCAACTCCGCGCATATACGGACGCAGCGCTTCCGGCACAATCACACTGCCATCTTCCTGCTGATAATTTTCCAGAATCGCAGCTACTGTACGACCTACTGCCAGACCAGAACCATTCAGTGTATGCACAAACTCTGGCTTGCTCTTGTTATCTTTGCGGTAACGGATGCTAGCACGACGCGCTTGGAAATCCTCCACATTGGAGCAAGACGAGATCTCACGGTACATATCGCTTTCAGGCAGCCATACTTCCAGATCATACGTTTTCGCCGCGCTGAAGCCCATATCGCCTGTGCACAGTGCCAGAACACGGTACGGCAGACCCAGCAGCTGCAAAATGCGCTCTGCATTGGCTGTCATTTTCTCCAGCTCTTCGTAGGACGTTTCCGGCTCAACCACTTTGATCAGTTCAACCTTATTGAATTGATGCTGACGGATCAGACCGCGTGTATCGCGACCCGCAGCGCCCGCTTCGGAACGGAAGCAAGAGCTATACGCTACATAGTGCTTCGGCAGATCTTCCTTCGACAGAATCTCTTCACGATGATAGTTGGTAACTGGTACTTCTGCGGTTGGGATCAGGTAATAATCGGTATCCGTCAGCTTGAACAGATCTTCTTCAAACTTCGGCAATTGACCTGTACCCACTAGACTGTCACGGTTTACGATATATGGAGGCAGAATTTCTTCATATCCATGATCGCCACTGTGTACATCCATCATAAAGTTGATCAGTGCGCGCTCCAGGCGTGCACCCAGCCCTTTATAAAAGGTAAAGCGTGAACCCGTTACTTTGGCACCCGCTTCAAAGTCTAGAATACCCAGCTCCTGTGCAATATCCCAGTGTGCCTTTGGTGTAAAGGAGAATTCACGCGGTTCGCCATTGCGACGAATCTCTACGTTATCTTCTTCGGAAGCACCAATCGGTACACTGCTGTCTGGCAGATTCGGAATCGCCAGTGTCAGCGCATCAATCTCGGTTTCCAGCGTACGGATTTCCTCATCCAGTGCTTTGATACGGTCAGATACCTGACGCATCTCCAGAATCAGTTCCTCTGCATCTTCCTTGTTCTTTTTGCGCTGTGCCACTTCACCCGATACGGTATTACGGCGATTTTTTAGCTGCTCTGTTTCTTGCAGCAGTTCGCGACGTTTCGCATCCAGCTCAGGGAAAGCAGCGATCAAATCCAGAGATTTGTTGCGATTTTCCAATGCTTGGGCTACACGCTCATAATCATTACGCAAGATTTTGACATCCAACATATAGAACCCCTCCTCATAAAAATAACCTTAACTCCCGGTTCTCTTCTTCGCCGACAGACCAGCCGATGAAAGGAAACGATTCGTCCATCAATCCAAACGAATCATTCCCTTTCGTCAAGCCAGGTGCTGTACCAGGCAAGCGAGAACTTGCCGCACTCCGAAAGAGAATACGCTCGCTTACGGAAGCTGCCAAGAGTTAAGGTCTATATTTCCATCATTACTATCACGGTTGAACAGACAAGCTCATGCGATACACGCTATCCTACGCCCGCGCTGCCAGCGATTCCTTAACCATATCCACAAAATACTGATGCAGTCGGTAATCGTCCGTCAGCTCTGGATGAAACGAACAAGCCAGCAGATGCCCTTGACGCGCTGTTACGATCTCGTCCTTGTACATCGACAGCACATCTACACCTTCGCCCACCTGTTCAATCAAAGGCGCTCGGATAAAGACAGCACGAATCGGCTCATCAATACCCTTCACATCCAGATCAGTTTCAAAGCTTTCCTTTTGCCGTCCGAATGCGTTGCGGCATACCGTCATATCCATCAGCGACAGATGTGCATCTTCCTGTCCAGCGATACGCTCTGCCAGCACGATCAGACCAGCACATGTACCGAATAATGGCTTGCCTTGAGCAGAAAACTGTTGCAGCGCATCGATAAAATCGTACTTGCGCATCAGCTTGCCGATCGTCGTGCTCTCGCCACCAGGAATCACCAGTCCATCCAGTTCCGCCAGCTCGTCGACCCGTTTGACACTTACCGCTTCTGCTCCAGCAAGCTTCAAACTGCGAATATGCTCTGCTACGGCACCTTGCAGTGCCAGTACACCGATCTTCATGAATGTATCCTTCTTTCTTACCAGCCGCGGTCCTGCATACGCTCGTCCGCAGTCAATTTGGAGATTTCAATACCTTTCATTGGCGCACCCAGATTTTTGGATACTTCAGCAATGAGTTTGTAATCTGTATAGTGCGTTGTCGCTTCTACGATTGCACGTGCGAATTTCTCTGGGCTTTCGGATTTGAAAATACCAGAGCCTACAAATACGCCATCTGCGCCAAGATGCATCATCAGCGCTGCATCCGCAGGTGTAGCTACACCGCCTGCTGCAAAGTTAACAACTGGCAATTTACCATTTTCGTGTACGCCCAGCAGCAACTCGTACGATACACCCAGAATTTTCGCTTCCGCATACAGCTCGTCCGTGGACATGCTTTGTACTTTGCGAATTTGGCTGTTAATCAGACGCATATGACGTACCGCTTCGACGATATTACCTGTTCCTGGCTCGCCTTTGGTACGGATCATTGCTGCGCCTTCACCGATCCGACGCAGTGCTTCGCCCAGATCTTTGGCGCCGCATACGAACGGTACAGTAAATTCATTTTTATTGATATGGAAAACTTCATCCGCAGGTGTCAATACTTCACTTTCATCCAGATAGTCTACACCAAGGGATTCCAGTACTTTTGCTTCTACATAGTGACCGATACGGGCTTTTGCCATAACTGGGATGGAGACAACTTTCATAACTTCCTCAACAATCGTCGGGTCAGCCATACGGGCTACGCCGCCTGCTGCACGAATATCAGAAGGCACGCGCTCCAGAGCCATAACTGCTGTTGCACCAGCTGCTTCAGCTACTTTCGCCTGCTCTGCGTTCATGACGTCCATGATGACGCCGCCTTTTTGCATTTCCGCCATACCTCTTTTGACTCTCGATGTACCAGTTTCCATGTCCATGCCTCCTGAATTCTTTCGGTAAATCCCCTGATTTCCGTGATGATGGAGATTACTGTAAAATGTGGTTCTGTTCCCGGCCCAATATGCCGCTGTTGCCCTATTTTCAAAGCAAACAGAGGACAGAATCTAACTCATAATTTTACATGACACCTATGCATTATACAATAGAATATTCGCATATATAACAGTATGACCGCCAAGCTAAGCCTAGCGGCACATGATGAAGATGAAGATACACGAATGGATACGTTTGAGACATACCCTTTACTATGGTATGTGTAAGGCTCACCTTAATAAAAGGGAGCGTTATCTCAATCGTTTTATCCCAATCGCTCTACTTAGAACATATTTTTAACGGAGCTAAACAGATCGCCGAATAGATCACCGATGGAACGGAAGAACATACGCAACCAGCTCCCTTTTTCTACTGGCTCAGAAGCAATCAGATTCACAGTCGTAACCTGATCCTGTGGGATGCTGTCATTTTTGTACGTATACGTGATTGTACCCAGCGCTTTGCCTGCTTCGATTGGAGCGGTACGTGCTGTTTCGTCAGATTGAGCAACGGTGTACGTTACATTTTGTGGTTTTGTACCTTTTGGAACGACTACATTTACAGCAGATTCAGTTACAACCGGCACTTCTGTTTCTGTACCTTTCACAACCGGAATACTAGCCAGACCCGATACTGCCGATTTCGCGCCAACAATTTGTTTCACTTCAAAATGATCAAATCCGTAGTCTAGGACTTTTTTCGTTTGAATGAAACGTTCTTTATCACTTGAGGTACCCATAACCACACTAATTAGACGCATACCATTACGTTCAGCCGTACCAGTAAAGCATTGACCTGCTGCATTAGTATGTCCTGTTTTCAAGCCATCCAAACCTGGATAAGCATACGCTTTGAAGTTGGTAATAGACGAATTGGATTCTAACATCCAGTTCCAGTTAACGACAGGGTCTTTGTCCGTAGAACGGAACTTGAATGATGGGATACTTGTTACTTCATTAAAGTCAGGATGATCGATAACGATATGACGTGCCAAAATCGCTGTATCTGCAGCCGACATAATCGTTTCTTGATCGGAATCTGGACGAGTGGCTTGTGGCATATCCGCAATATTCAAACCCGTTGCATTAGCAAAATGAGCTGTTTTCATACCGAACTCTTTTGCTTTGGCATTCATCAGCTTCACAAAATCTTGTTCACTACCTGCTAGATATTCTGCTAATGCAACCGTCGCATCGTTAGCGGAGCCGATTGCCATCGCTTTGTACAGATCCAGCACAGTATGCTTGTCGCCCTCTGCCAAGAATACGCGAGAACCAATTTGCGCGGCAGCATTGGCAGATACAGTTACCTGATCGTCCCATTTGATCTTGCCTTGTTTTACAGCATCAGAAACAAGATACTCCGTCATCATTTTGGACATACTTGCTGGTGGCAGTGCTTCATCGCTGTTTACGGACAGCAGAACTTTACCGGTAGAAGCTTCAATCAGAATCGCCGATTTCACTTGCAAACCGAGCGAATCAACAGACGGAATCGTTGTACTACTGGACGATGTCGCTTCAGTCGACTTTTGATCAGTGGATGTGCTGCTGGAGTTACTGGAAGATGCAGCCATAGCTGCGGTTGGAATAATCGTGCATAAACAAAGCATATTTACAAGCATCAGCGATGCTACACTTTTCTTAATAAGTTGACGTTTCGACTTCTTTCCTTTTTGCGTTAACCACTTGCGTTCCAATGTATTAATGCTCCCCTCAAGTCTTCACTTATGTTATTTCATGCAATACGCGGCATTATGTAGTTCAAAACGAATGCGAAAAAAGCCTGATATTACAATGACTTTCTCATTTTAGCACATGGTGACATGCAAAAAAAGACAAGCCTGCGCAAAATCACAGGCTTGTCTAAACGTCAACCGCAAATTACCTACCAACCGGACACCAATTGGATAGATGGGAATGATTATCGTCGAATGGCTGTGTATCATTCACGATCCCTATCCATTGTTACATGTGGAACATGATGGTACACGATCAGAGTATACATTTACGGTAATGATTCATTACCTAATACGATAGCAACCTACTTACAGCGAGTAGTTAGGCGCTTCTTTTGTAATTTGAATATCATGTGGATGGCTCTCACGCAGACCAGCACCAGTGATACGGATAAATTGAGTATCATTGCGCAGTTCCTCAAGGCTGCCTGTACCACAGTAACCCATACCGGAACGCAGACCACCGATCAGCTGGTGTACAGTTTCGGACAGAGGTCCTTTGTAAGCTACGCGACCTTCGATACCTTCTGGAACGAGTTTTTTGTCATCGTCTTGGAAGTAACGGTCTTTACTGCCTTGTTTCATGGCAGCCATAGAACCCATACCGCGATATACTTTGAAACGACGACCTTGATAGATCTCCGATTCGCCCGGGCTTTCTTCCGTACCAGCAAACATACTGCCCAGCATAACCGCAGATGCGCCTGCTGCCAGAGCCTTCGTGATTTCGCCAGAATATTTGATACCGCCATCAGCGATGATCGGTACACCATATTCGCGTGCTACAGTCGCGCAATCGTAGATAGCAGTGATTTGTGGTACACCGATACCAGCGATAACGCGGGTGGTACAGATGGAGCCTGGACCGATACCGACTTTAACGATAGAAGCACCCGCTTGAATCAGATCGCGTGTAGCTTCACCAGTAGCTACGTTACCTGCGATGATTGTCAGCTCTGGGAACATGCTGCGCAGTTTACGAACAGCATCCAAAATATTGATATGATGACCGTGAGCGGAATCGACAACAAGCAGATCGACACCTGCATTTACCAGTGCTTCTGCGCGTGCAAACGAATCCTGAGATACACCGATAGCAGCACCAACGAGCAGACGACCTTGTGGGTCTTTGGCTGCGTTCGGGAATTGGATCGCTTTTTCAATATCCTTGATCGTAATCAGACCTTTGAGGATATTGTTATCGTCTACCAGTGGCAGCTTCTCGATTTTATGCTTTTGCAAAATACCTTCTGCTTCTTGCAGGGTTGTACCTACAGGAGCAGTCACCAGATTTTCGCTAGTCATCACATCACTAATTGGAATGTTAAAGTCATGGATGAAGCGCAGATCGCGGTTCGTGATGATACCCACCAGCTTGTGGTCTTCATCAACTACAGGTACACCAGAGATGCGATATTTCGCCATAACCGCTTCTGCATCGGAAACCATTTTGTCTGGAGTCAGTGAGAATGGGTTTGTAATAACGCCACTTTCGGAACGTTTTACACGATCAACCTCTTCTGCTTGCTGCTCCAGTGGCATATTTTTATGAATAATACCAACGCCGCCCTCACGAGCCATAGCGATTGCCATTGCAGCTTCTGTCACAGTATCCATACCCGCACTGATCAAAGGTACATTCAGCTTCACATTGTTGCTCAATACAGCTGATACATCTACTTCCTTAGGCAATACTTCGGATTTACGCGGCACCAACAGTACATCGTCAAATGTCAGTCCCTCTTTAGCAAACTTTGTTTCCCACACGAAGATGTTCCTCCCTTAATCTGTTTTGAAATCTGGCTTACAAAATAATCCGTTTCAATCCGCTGTCCCAAACGGGAAAAATCAAACTGCCATCCGATCATTTCCGACACTCACGGCATCTTCTCAAAAGCGAATATTTATAAGCAAATGATTGTATTAAAAGCCCCGATATTCAAGGCAAAATAACCCTGAAAATTAGTTTCTGAAAATATATTATTGCCATCTTAGCAAAGGGGTTATACGCTGTCAAGAACGTTACACCATAATCATTTAAAGGAATCGGAACAACCAAACTTTGCCTTTCCACAGCATACGACTGTCCTCTCCATAAGGACAAAAGGAGAATAAAAAGCACTTTTATTCTATTTAACGGCTATGATTCGACTCTTCCAGCATATTTTGTAAAACGTCTATGTAAACAACGCAAAATAACAAGCAATCGCATAATGATAAACCTATATGTATGATTATTCAATTTCTAGATTAAATAATCACTTACCTACCTGTTTACAACCACCTGTATCCATCACTCTAATACCCACCCAACACAACCACCATCACACTTCCTAGACATACCATAAACTATACAAATGATTGTACAAATCAATCAAGATAGCAGAAAAAAATCCTAAAATCCCGCCTCTTCTCATCCCTTGCTGCGTCTACACGTAAGCCATTTAACAACCAAAAAATTCCCATTTTTTTGTCAGAAAAAGTGGATAAATCAAACCAGAATGGTTATCATGGTAGTCAAACCATCTTACACATCGAAAGGAGATTAATAATGAAAAAAGGAATTACTTCTTTGTTGATTGGATCTGCTTTACTGGTAGGAACAGGTACAGGTGCACTAGCCGCCACAAATTTGGAAAAGGTCACCGCTTATTTAAATGATCAGGTGAAAGTTGAGGTTGATGGTAGTGCAGCAACGCTCAAATCAGCAGACGGTACCAAAGTTACACCACTGACTTATGAGGGCACTACGTATCTTCCTGTACGCGCAACAGCCGATCTGCTTGGTGCAGATGTAAAATATAATTCGACAAGTGGCACTATCCAATTCACAACCGCAACTGGCAGCACATATGGAACAAACAGCAGTGGAGCAAGTGATCCTACAAGCAGCTCAAGCTCCGATAGTACCGGCATCAGTAGTACTGACACATCGTATGATCCTTCGACAGATAGCTCCGCCATCGGTGACGACACATCAGCATCAACTAGTGCCACTAGCAATACGTACACAGACACCAGCACTAAATGATGATTATAAAATAATTTAAATATCTATGTAAAACGATACGCTTAAAACGACCTACTTGAAACTAGATATTAGAGACTTGAAATTAAATACAAAAGATCATCTATTACAAAAGTTATATCAATCGATAGTCCAAATGTTTGGTATATCACTGCTTATACCCACAAGAAGTCATTACTGGCATCCATACTGTGTAAGTATATGGCACTGATTCGATGGTCTCAATACTAAAGTAATTTAGTAAAACCGACTGATCCTTCGTTTAATAACGAATATTAGTCGGTTTTACTTGTTTTGTTTGCTATATTACTTTAAGTATCAAATAAGAGACTAGAATATACAAAAAGAGACGCTACCTCATGGGTAACGTCTCTTTTCTAGTCTTACGTTTCGCTTGGCAACGTCCTACTCTCCCAGGACCCTGCGGTCCAAGTACCATCGGCGCTGGAGGGCTTAACGGTCGTGTTCGGGATGGGTACGTGTGGAACCCCTCCGCCATCATCACCAAACGTGCAGGTTGTTCATCACCTGAAAACTGAATCCGAAACGAATACATCGCGCATTTAGAATCTTGGATAAGCCCTCGACCGATTAGTATTGGTCAGCTCCATGCATTGCTGCACTTCCACCCCCAACCTATCAACCTCGTCGTCTTCAAGGGGTCTTACATACTGGGAAATCTCATCTTG
>NZ_JBFDUZ010000010.1 GCF_040719145.1 Paenibacillus sp. JQZ6Y-1 | reverse complement strand
ACCTGCACGTTTGGTGATGATGGCGGAGGGGTTCCACACGTACCCATCCCGAACACGACCGTTAAGCCCTCCAGCGCCGATGGTACTTGGACCGCAGGGTCCTGGGAGAGTAGGACGTTGCCAAGCGTGTTCCCTTTTGGGAAACTAGTAATACTGTTTAAATTTCATATTAAGCCGGTGTAGCTCAGTTGGTAGAGCAACTGACTTGTAATCAGTAGGTCGGGGGTTCAAATCCTCTCGCCGGCACCATTTTATTATTGCTTGTGCAGTAAGAAAATGAATTGTATCGTATGGCGGTCGTGGCGAAGGGGTTAACGCATCGGACTGTGACTCCGACATTCGCGGGTTCAATTCCCGTCGATCGCCCCATTTATTTTCTTTAGGGGATTAGCCAAGCGGTAAGGCAACGGACTTTGACTCCGTCACGCACAGGTTCGAATCCTGTATCCCCTGCCATATTTTCTCTTAATGAGAGCCATTAGCTCAGTTGGTAGAGCACCTGACTTTTAATCAGGGTGTCGAAGGTTCGAGTCCTTCATGGCTCACCATTTACGTTTGTGAATGGACATAGTTTTTCTTTGTAATATGCGGTCGTGGCGGAATTGGCAGACGCGCACGGTTCAGGTCCGTGTGGGCTTACCCCCGTGGAGGTTCGAGTCCTCTCGACCGCACTATTTTATGCGGACGTGGCTCAGCGGTAGAGCATCGCCTTGCCAAGGCGAGGGTCGCGGGTTCGATTCCCGTCGTCCGCTCCATATAGATTTGAGGTAAGTACCGGAATCGAAGGATAAGAAGCTTGGCTTCTTGGATTTCAATGAAAGGTGCTTTTGTTTTGGGCTTGATATGCTGTAAGTGATGGATCATTGTTTTAGAATGATAAGTCATAGATAGTGGATATAGCCTTAACTTTTTGTTCGCGGGTGTAGTTCAATGGTAGAACTCCAGCCTTCCAAGCTGGTAGCGTGGGTTCGATTCCCATCACCCGCTTTATAAAAAAAGAGGATGTCTGATGTTACAATCAGGCATCCTCTTTTTGTGTTATATGGGGCATCGTTTGATAGGATCAGGGTGGATGGATAGCAAGAAGCAAGAGCCAAATGAAAGTAAGGGCTAATCCAATAGAATTAGGTATAGGTACAGATCAATTAGATGTACGATACGTTGGTTATGATCGAGCCTTTATAACATTTGATTGGGATTCCAGCGAATTAGCATTCCCATTTGAGTGAGACCGGCACCAAATCCGTAGAGCAGGATGGTGTCATTGGTTTGGACTTTATGATCAAGTAATCCTTGTTGCAAGGCGAGCGGAATAGAAGCGGATGAAGTGTTACCGTACCACTCGGCGCTTGTTAAGGTATGCTGTGGTAAAATGCCGGATTTTTCACAGATCGAATCGATCATTTTCAGGTTAGCACTATGAGGAACAAACCAGTTAATGTCGGATACGTCATGAACGGTGTTTTGTAGCAATTGGCGAATGCCTTGTGGAACGGTACGGACTGCCCATTTGTAAACCTCGCGACCATTTTGGAATATTTTGCCATTGCCTTCCATCGGCTTGTTATTCACTTCATTCGACAGACCGCTGCGGTATACATGCTGTGCGCCACCGCCATCGCTATCCATAAACACATCGATAAAGCTTGGCTGCTCTGCATCATATTCTACCAATGCTGCACCTGCTCCATCGCCGAATAGAATACATGTACTGCGGTCGGTATAATCTAGTGTTTTGGTCATAGTTTCACTGGCAATAACGAGTACTTTGCGATGCAGACCAGATGTAACAAAGCTATTTGCCATATGAAGACCATATACAAATCCAGCGCAGGTGGCGTTAAGATCGAACACACCAGCACGGTTGATATTAAAATGAGCTTGAATCTGTGCGGCTACGCTTGGAAATACATAATCAGATGTAGTCGTTGCGACAATCACCAGATCAACGTCTTGTATACTAACATCGTAGCGGGATAGCATGTTTTGGACGGCTTCAATACCGAGAGAGGAGCTGAATTGATCTGGAGCAGCTACGCGTCGTTCGCGAATGCCGGTACGTTGGACAATCCATTCGTCTGAAGTATCGACCAGTTTTTCCAGATCGTTGTTCGTTAGTCGTTTTTCTGGAACATAGGTTCCGAGAGCTGTGATACGTGCGGTAGATGAAGTCATCCAAGTCACCTCGTATAATTGATAGTTATTGATCGTTTGCGTACGATAGATTTCTTTTTAATGATAAAGGTATGGAAGTCAGGATGAAAGCGTTAAATATAAATTATTGCATTTTAATTGTTCTGATTGCTTGTTATACGTTGCACATAGTTTGTAATGTGGAACGATGGGTTACTGCACAATAAATTGTTATCTGGTTTTAGTATCTGGTACTAATTTAGGTGTTGCTATTAAATATAATGCAGTGTGGAGCATTTGTAAATATGCTGGTGTATAGGAATTTGGAAAAAGCGTTAAGTGAATTAGAGATACAAAGGTATGAGGAAGAGGTGATAGTAGATACTTGAACGATTTGATTTTCGAGAGAATGACAAACGGGTTGTTGTGATCTGGTGGGGGTTTGTGCTATGGTTTGGCTATCTTTTAAAATGAGGTGAAGTTGGGTGGATATTAGGCAATTGCGAGACGAGGATTTTGAACAGAAGTTAGAATTGTCGATGTATGCTTTTCAGTATGAGGCATCTGTAGAGCGGCGGGCAGAGTTGCGGAAGATGTTTCAACCGGAAAGAGTATGGGGGGCTTTTGAAGGCGATGAATTGCAGGCGCAATTGACATTGTTGCCGCTGCAAACGTACATAAATGGGAAAGTATTTGAGATGGGCGGTATTGCAGGTGTATCGACGTGGCCGGAAAATCGGCGGCAGGGCTTGGTTGACCAGTTGCTGCGTCATACGCTGAAGTTTATGAAGGAATCGGGGCAGACAGTATCCTTTTTACATCCGTTTTATTTTCCTTTTTACCGTAAGTATGGCTGGGAGTTATATATTGAGTACAAAACGTACCATATTCCTACTGCCTTATTACCAAAAAAGGTGCAGACCGAAGGACAGATACGTCGCGGCTTAAAAGATCACAAGGTATTGGCTTCGATATATGCGGAGTATGCTAGTCGTTACAACGGAACCTTGGTACGCGATGCACATTGGTGGGAAGCTACGGTCTTGAAGCCGGATGGTTTGAAAACGGCGGTATATTACGATGAATATGAAGCTGCTAGAGGGTATGTGCTGTATACGGTGAAGGAGCGGGAGTTGCATATTCGAGAACTCGTTTATTTGGATGAGCAGGCGCGTCGCGCGCTTTGGACGTATATCGCTAATCACGATTCGATGGTGGATCAGGTGAAGTTGCAGGCACCGGCGGACGATGCGTTGCCATATTTGCTGCATGATCCGCGCATTGAGCAGAAGATTGTGCCTTATTTTATGGCTCGTATTGTGAGTGTGAAGGAGTTTTTGGAGCAGTATCCTTTTGAAAAGGGTATTGTAGAAAGCATTCGGGTGGATGTGACGGATTCGGTTTGTTCATGGAATCAGGGGATTTGGGATGTACTGATTGATGAAGATGGTCATGCTCAGGTTGTTCAACATGAGGAACTACCGGATGATGTGCAGGAGGATATTCAACAATACAGTGGGATTCAGCTGGATATTCAAGCGCTGACGGCAATGCTGATGGGCTATAAGCGTCCAGTAGAATTGCAGCAGTGGGAACATATACATGGCAGCGTGGAAGCAGTAGCATTGTTGGAGCGACGTATTCCTCGACGAGCAACGTATTTGATGGACTTTTTCTAAATGGATATGAGATGGAATGGATATGAGATAGGATAGTGCTTTTTTGAGGTTTCCTTCAGTAAGAGTTTGAACGGTGTTGATGTCATCTCGGATGGAAAGAGAATTGGCAATGAGCAATGGAGACTTTTCTGGGGAATCAGTGCATGCTAAAAGGGTTGCTGTCATCGTGGGTGCATGAATACACTCTGAAGAAATGAAAAACTTAGGGCATCATCAAGAATGTATACGTCTTTAAAAACTTAAAACACCTTCAAGAATGCAAACTCTTATTGTAGGATAAAGAGTTCATCTTGAAGGTGTTTTTGGTATTTGTAAGCAGAAATAGATATGTTGCGATAAGCGTATTTCGTGAGAATAATTTAGAAGCATTAGAAGCATTAGAAGCATTAGAAGCATTAGAAGCATTAGAAGCATTAGAAGCATTAAGGATAGATATTAAAAGTATTCGCATCGCTAAAAGAAACGAGCTACAACAGTTACATACATCAAAAATGCGATAGCGATTAAGGTGTTAAAGCAGGGGCTTTGCGGTTATGAGTGCCTTGTTCGTAACTGTAGGCAAGCTTGATCAATGTGCTTTCGTCAAATGGACGACCGAGAAATTCGACGCCTACAGGAAGCTGATCTTCGGTAAAGCCCGCAGGGACGGTGATTGCTGGGAAGCCCGAGAAGGGGCTGAGTCGATTGTTATTGCCTGCATTTTGCTCCTGACCGATAACGGCTGCGGGTTCGGTGGTAGTCGGGTAGAGAATGGCATCCAAATGGTTATCTGCCATCACTTGCAGCAGTGCATCGCGTGTGACTTTGGTGCGATTCAGTACAATATCTTTGTATTCTGGCGTATCCAGCGATTGCAATGCATTTCGTTTGGACATGCTTTCCTGTTGGGAAGGCATAAATTGACCGGATTTTAAAATTTCATCTAGACTGTGATAGGGAGCATCTTCACCAAGGCTATTCAAATAGTCATTGAGTTGGAATTTGAATTCATAGCCGCTAAGGCTTGGGTATTTCATAATCTGATCCAAATGCGGAATTTGGATCGGTACGGCTGTCGCACCGAGACGGGTGATGTCATGAACAGCACCATACACGACCTGTGTGACCGATTGCTCCGCAGCAGAGGAACCAAACAATTCGTAGGCTATACCGATCCGTGCGCCCTGCAATCCATCGGCTTGCAGACTGTCGGTATAGCTAGCTGGAATATGACCGACGCTATAGGCGGTAGCCACATCGTCGGCATCGTAACCAGCAGTAGCATCTAGCAGCAATGCAGCATCGCTTACAGTACGTGCCATCGGTCCGCCAACATCCTGTGTAAGAGCGAGCGGAATGATACCATCGCGGCTGGTCAGCCCGACAGTAGGGCGAATGCCGACCAGACTGTTATAGGAAGAAGGGATACGGATCGAACCGCCAGTATCGGTACCCAGTCCGGCAGCCGCAAAGCTGGCTGCAATAGCAGCACCTGTACCACCGCTGGAGCCGCCTGGATAATGGTGTGGTTCATAGGGGTTTAGCGTTTGACCACCAAGGGAGCTAGACGTTGTAATATCAAAGGCAAACTCGTGCAGATTGGATTTGGCAAGGATGATGGCGCCAGCAGCTTTTAGCTTGGCAATCATCTCGGCATCGTTATCAGGGATAGAATGCTGGAGACAGACGCAACCCGCTGTCGTAGGCATATCGGCAGTATCGTAATTGTCTTTGACGATAATGGGAATGCCATGAAGAGGTCCGCGCGAACCACTGGTCTGACGTTCACGATCCAGCTTAGCGGCAATTTGCAGTGCTTGTGGATTGATGGTGAGAATGGCATGTAGCTTTATCCCTTGATCATCGTATTGTTGAATGCGGTCTAGATACTGCTGTACCAACTCTACCGAAGTTGTGGTACCTGCTTGTAAGGCTTGCTGCATGTCAGTTATGGTAGCTTCGGTTACATTGAACGGTTGAATGGCGCCTGGACTCGGATTGGATTGAGCCGTTACGGAGGAAATGGGAAAGAGCGTAGTAGTTGCTAACAACAGAACAAATAATAGAGCGATGATCTTCTTGGGCTGTTTGCGTGTAGCGGACGATAACGTTTGGTGTGATGGGTTATGTATCATGGGTTCACTCCTTTAATGGTAAATAAAAGCTTAGTATGTGATTAATTGTTAATTGTATTGTTAGCATTGTTTACATGTCAATAGAGTTAGAGTCACTTTTGTCTGGACGATGCAGAAAATAGTCTCATGATTAGTACATATACAGATAGAAGCGGTATTGTTGCATGATGGGTACATCGAAAGGTGAAACGAGAGTATAGCGTTCCATCCGTAGACATATACAATAACGAAGTCAACATTCGACGGATGATTACTTTGCATAAGGCAAATCCTAAAGCAAGAAAAGATAAAATTGCGGTTAGACATGGTTTGCTTGGAAGTGACTGGTTCGTAATCTGCAATTTGTTCAGTAGTTATGTTACATTTAAATAAGGCTGAATAAGACTGTGATGATGTGAATAATGGATGATCATTGATTTTCAGCAGATATATAGGGATGCTGCGACCAGAAGGTCATCATTCTATCCAACAGGATTGCGATGATCTAGGAAAAGGACATGATTCTATACATGCTTCACAACGACCTATTACATGTTTCAACAACCTATTCATCCTGTTTGATACAGTGAGTGAGGATATGTAGGAGATAATGACGATTACACGCAATGGTATAACGATTATAGGCAATAGTATAGTGATCGTATAGCATCTGGATCAGGGAAAGGAAGAAAGACATGAAGAAGCTTGTACTGGCTGAAAAGCCGTCTGTTGCCAGAGAGATTGCCCGTGTACTCAACAGTACTCAGAAGCAAAAGGGGTATCTGGAAGGTCCACAGTATATTGTAACTTGGGCGCTGGGGCATCTGGTTGGATTGGCAGAGCCGGAGGATTATGATCATAAATATCAAAAGTGGAATTTGGAGGACCTACCTATTTTGCCGGATACGATGCGGCTTAAAGTGCTGCGGGAGAGTGCGCAGCAGTACAAAACGGTTCAGCATCTAATGAAGCGGCAGGATGTAGGCGAACTTATCATTGCCACGGATGCGGCGCGTGAGGGCGAATTGCTGGCGCGCTGGATTCTCCAGATGGCAGGCTGGAAAAAGCCATTTCAGCGCCTATGGATCTCCTCGCAGACGGACAAAGCGATTCGGGATGGATTTAGCCGATTGCGTCCGGGGCGTGAATTTGACCGTTTGTACGAATCGGCACGATGCCGGGCGGAAGCGGACTGGATGATAGGACTCAATATTACGCGTGCTTTGACCTGCAAGTTCGATGCGCAGCTATCCGCAGGACGGGTGCAAACGCCAACGCTGGGCATGATTATGCAGCGTGAGCAGGATATTCGAAATTTTCGTTCACAGGATTATCAGACGCTTCAACTGGATTTGGATACATTCAAGATGCAGTGGCGCGGTGCCAATGGAGATGGGCGTGTGTTTGAACCAGAGGTGATGCAGCAATTGCAGCATAGTCTGGCAGGCAAGCAGCTGCGCATTACACAGGTGAAGACGAGCGAACGTCAGGAGCATCATCCGCTTGCGTATGATCTGACGGAGCTGCAACGGGATGCGAACCGTCGCTTTGGCTTTTCCGCCAAGCATACGTCGAATGTATTGCAAAAGCTGTATGAGCAGCACAAGCTGGTTACGTATCCGCGTACCGATTCGCGGTATATATCGTCGGATATGACGGATACGCTACAAGAACGGCTATCCAGCGTGGCGGTCGGTCCGTACGCATCATTGGCTCGTCCGCTGCTACGGGGCAAGCTCAATGTTACGCGTCGCATCGTAGACGATAGCAAGGTGAGCGATCATCATGCGATTATTCCGACGGAGCAGACGCTGCTACTGAACAATCTGACAGCAGATGAGCGCAAGCTGTATGATCTGATCGCGAAGCGGTTTATCAGTCTCTTTTACCCGGCGGCTCGTTATGATGTCGTGCAAATGAGTGGAGAAGCGGCAGGACAGACATTTCAAGCCAAAGGAGTAACGGTCAAGGACAGTGGCTGGCGTACCGTGTATGGCGATCAGTGGGAAGACGACGAGGATGAGGAAACGAACGAATCTGCATCTGGCGGAGAACATCATAGCTCTCAGCATACTCAAACGCTGCCGGAGCTGAAGCAGGGCGATACGCTGATGATTCGTCGTACGATGGTGCAGCAGGGACGTACATTACCACCAAAGCGTTATACCGAGGCGGCGTTGTTGTCTCGCATGGAAAAGCATGGACTAGGCACACCGGCTACACGCGCGGATATTATCGAAAAGTTGGTATCATCAGATACGATTGAGCGTCAGGGCAATCAGCTGCATCCAACCGGTAAAGGCACGCAATTGATCGAGCTGGTATCGCCAGAACTGCGAACGCCGGAATTGACAGCTCGCTGGGAACAGGAGTTGGAAAAGATAGCACGTGGTCAAGGCAAACCGGGTCCATTTTTGCAAGGGATTCGTGAAATGGCGGTTGCCCTCGTTCATGGTGTGCAAGCCAATGAGGTCGAGTATAAGCCACATAATGTGTCGCACAGCCATTGTCCAGATTGTGGTACGCGGATGCTGGAGAAGAAGGGGAAACGAGGGAAGTTCCTTGTATGCCCGGCAGCGGATTGCGGATACCGACGCTCCAATGAAAAGCAGCTGTCCAACCGTCGTTGTCCACAATGTCACAAAAAGATGGAGATAAAGGATGGCAAAGCGGGTAAGTATGTACAGTGCCTTGGCTGTGGCATTACCGAAAAGCTGAATACAGATGGCGGCAAGCGTCCACCAAACAAGCGGGAACAGCAGAAGCTGGTCAAGCAGTTTGAGCAGAAGGAAGAATTTGGTTCCAGTCTGGGCGATTTGCTCAAAGCAGCACTTGAAAATAAAAAGTAATTATATTGCCTGCTGTGCGAAAATGGCAGGGATTATGCAGGTTGAAGTCGTATATAGTTAAAGACAAGGATGCTGCAGTTTGCAACAACGAAAAGCTGGGCGATCCGCAACACCATGATTATACAGTCGTCGCAGTGCAGTTGTTGCTGGCTTCATCCCAATAGTGATGATTTCATGTATACGGGACGCTCTGATCGGAGCGTTCTTATTTGGAGGCACAGATGAGTAAGACCATTTCAGATATTGCCATGATAGCCGGTGTGGCCAAAAGTACCGTTTCCCGTTATTTAAATGGCGGATCGGTCAGCGCAGCCACTCGGAACAAAATTGAACAGGTCATCAAGGAAAATGGCTATGTGCCTAACACCTTTGCCCAGAGCTTAAAAGCCAAAACGGCGAACATTATCGGTACGATTGTACCGCGTCTGGATTCGTTTGCGACCTCGCATACGTTGATGGGCATTGACGATCAGCTTCGCAAGCAGGGATGCCGCATGCTGATCACAAATACGAGTCAGGATATGAACCGAGAGATTGAAGCGATCTATGAGCTGGCCCGTCAAAAGATTTCCGGTATTATTTTGTTGGCAGCACGCATTACAGATGAGCATCTGGAAGCGATTGAGTCATGCAAAATACCGGTGCTGCTCGTGGGACAGCAACATGAGCATATTCACAGTTTGATTCATAACGATTACGAGGCGGGGTATGAGCTGGGGCGTCATGTGCTTCATCAGGGACATCGCCGCATCGCTTATCTAGGTGTAACGGAACAGGATATTGCTGTTGGAGTACGTCGCAAGCAAGGCTTTGCTAGCGCGCTTGCTGAGACGGAAGGATGTACGGTGGAGTATTACGAAACTAGCTTCCGTATGTCAGATGCACGTAGCGATATGCTACAGCTGTTAGAGCAGGGATTGGATGTATCCGTTATCGTGTGTGCAACGGATAATATTGCGCTTGGTGTAATGAAGGCTGCATATGAGTATGGGGTTGCTGTACCGCAGCAGTTATCGGTTACTGGATTCGGTGGTTACGATGTAACCGAGGTTGTTCATCCAGCGCTAACTACGATTCGTTACCCGTATCAGGAAGCCGGTAAAATCGCGGCTCAGGATATTGTACGGCTCGTTCATCGCCAGCATGTGCAAATGGTGACAGTTATGGATTATGAATTACTGGAGCGAGAAAGCGTTGACAAATGCGGTGCAAAGAATTTATAATAACTTTGGAATCGGTTCCACGGAATATGATTTCTATCAAAAAAGATTGTTTGTAAGTTGATAGAAGCAGGATGAGACCGTTTTTCTATTCTAGACATTTTTAATGCAAAAGCATACTATGCAACAATCGTATATAGTCTGCAATCATTCAATTCAGAAGGATTTGCAGTAAGTGATAGCTGACTTCCTGAGGGGAATCAGTTATTGTTTACACTAATTTGGAACCGGTTCCTTTCTATGAATCGCTTTTGCTAAATGTATCGAAACTGGCAGAAAGTGAAGAAGGAGCATTTATTTTAACTTTTATGGAACCGGTTCCGTTGATGATGGAGAAGCAACTTATGAAAATGACAAAGGAACAAAAGTATCGTCTGTTGGAGCAAGTGGAGCCGCAGGAGCTGGATCAACTGCGAGAATTGGTGTCGCAATGTGGTTGGCGACAGCGCTATCATATTCAGCCGAATATGGGATTGCTGAATGATCCGAATGGATTTGCTTATTATGACGGGCAGTATCATCTGTTTTATCAATGGTTTCCGCTTGGAACAGATCATGGGATGAAGTACTGGTATCATCTGAAATCGACGGATCTAGTGAACTGGCAGGATTGTGGAATCGGGCTGAAGCCGGGGGACTGGTTTGATTCGCACGGTGCATATTCTGGCAGTGGGCTAGAGCATGATGGCAAGCTGTATCTCATGTATACGGGAAACACACGAGACGAGCAATGGCAGCGTCATCCGTATCAATGCCTTGCAGTGATGAATAGAGATGACGAGGTGAGCAAGCTAGAGCAGCCGGTCATCGGTGAGGTGGCGGACGGTTATACGGATCATTATCGTGATCCGAAGCTGTGGAAGGACGGCGAGACCTTTTATTGCGTGATTGGGGCGCAGCGCAAGGAATTGACGGGAGCGGTGGTCGTTTATTCGTCCCCTAATCTGCGCCACTGGAATTGGGTAGGCGAGCTGCAAACGAAGCTCTCGTCATTCGGTTATATGTGGGAATGCCCAGATTACTTTGAGCAGAATGGGCAGGCGGTGCTGTTGTTCTGTCCGCAAGGAATCGAGCCTCACGGAGAGCGGTATCGCAATATTTATCAGTCCGGCTACATCGTGGGCAAGCCGTTGGCGCTACCTGATCTGCAGTTCGAACATGGAGCGTTTCGTGAGCTGGATTATGGGTTTGACTTCTATGCTCCACAAACAGCAGAAGGACCGAA
Source organism: Paenibacillus sp. JQZ6Y-1 (assembly GCF_040719145.1). Lineage (NCBI taxonomy): Bacteria > Bacillati > Bacillota > Bacilli > Caryophanales > Paenibacillaceae > Paenibacillus > Paenibacillus kandeliae. The sequence continues at coordinate 43,450 of NZ_JBFDUZ010000010.1, read as the reverse complement.
TGGTCGCCGTGTGCTGGTGGGCTGGATGGGGTTGCCAGATATTGAGTATCCAACCGATGATCAAGGCTGGGCGCACTGTCTGACATTGCCACGCGAATTGGAATTGCGGAGCGATGGCATTATGCTACAGCGTCCAGTGCCAGAGCTGACATTACGACGTGGACAACGGCATGAACTACGCGATGTGTTGACGATAAACTCCGGCAGACGACAGTATGAAGGATTCGCTGGAACCGCATATGAGCTGCTTTGTACATTTGGTTCGTTTGATTCGGCAACGCCTGAAGCGATGTTCCAATTGGAGCTTCGTGCTAGTGCTAGCGAGCGTACGGTGCTGCTATATGATGCGGCATCCCGCACATTGACGCTGGATCGAACAGAAGCAGGGCAACCACTGGCAGAGACTTATGGGACGACGCGTTCGGTTGTGCTGGAGCAGCAGCTGCATCGGCTGCATGTCTTTGTGGATGTATCGTCGATTGAGGTATTTGTAAACGATGGGGAAGCGGTGCTAACGAGTCGTATTTTCCCACAGTTGGGCAGTGAGGATATTGTATTTTCGGTACAGGCTGGACAGGTAGAGCTATATGCTGAAAAATGGGAGTATCCGGCTGAATAATCTTCGTATCAAATCTATACGCTTTACATTGTAAACGCATCCCCGTCACCAGCGGGGATGAAGATGAGAGGATGAACAAGAATGGCGCAAAATCATGAAATCGCTCAGGAAGTATTGGAAGCAGTCGGAGGAAAGGACAATATCGCTTCATTTGCCCATTGTGCAACACGCTTGCGCATCATGGTGAACGATAAGGAAAAGATCGATCAGAACAAGGTCGAAAACATAGATAAGGTTAAAGGTGCTTTTTTCAATTCCGGTCAGTACCAAATTATTTTCGGTACGGGTACAGTCAATCAGATTTATGAGGAAATCGAAAAGATGGGGCTGGACGGTTCTAGTAAGGAAGAAGTGAAAAGTCAGGCGAAGCAGCAGGGCAGCGCATTCCAGCGAGCCATTCGCACATTTGGTGATGTGTTTGTTCCGATCATTCCGGTGCTGGTTGCAACTGGTTTGTTCATGGGACTCCGTGGATTGCTGACGCAGCCGGAGATTCTGGCGCTGTTCGGTATGACGAAGGATCATATCTCGCCAAACTTCCTATTGTATACACAGGTACTGACGGATACGGCATTTGCGTTCTTGCCCGCATTGGTAGCATGGTCGGCGTTCCGCGTCTTTGGCGGTAGCCCTGTGCTTGGTATTATTCTCGGTCTTATGCTTGTAAACCCAGCATTGCCGAATGCGTATTCCGTTGCTGACGGTTCTGCGGAAGCGCTTCGATTCTTTGGCTTTATTCCGGTTGTCGGGTATCAAGGCTCGGTGATTCCGGCATTCGTAGTAGGTCTGCTAGGTGCGAAGTTAGAACGGTTTCTGCGTAAGCGCATTCCTGAATCGCTGGATCTGATTTTGACGCCATTTCTGACGTTGCTTATTATGATTACGCTTGGTTTGTTCGCGATTGGTCCGATCTTCCACTCACTTGAAGAAGTGGTATTGAGTGTGACAACAGCTGTGCTGAATCTGCCTTACGGTATTGCTGGTATTGTGATCGGCGGACTGCATCAGATCGTCGTAGTCACTGGGGTGCATCATATCTTCAACCTGTTGGAAATTCAATTGTTGGAACGTACGGGTGTGAATCCGTTTAATGCGATTATTACCTGTGCGATGGCAGCACAAGCAGCCGCTTGTCTTGCTGTTGGTCTGAAAACAAAAGACACCAAACTGAAAGCGCTGGCACTTCCTTCTTCGTTCTCCGCTTTCCTCGGCATTACAGAGCCAGCAATCTTCGGTGTCAATCTGCGCTATATGAAGCCGTTTATTATGGGGCTGATCGGCGGCGCAGGTGGTGGATTCCTTGCTTCTCTGTTCCATCTTGCTGGAACTGGTATGGCGATTACTGTGTTGCCGGGTACGCTGCTCTATCTGAACTCGGAGCTGCCGCTGTACATTTTGTGCAACGGCGTAGCGATGGCTATTGCATTTGTATTGACATGGCTATTCGGATTCAGCGATAAAATGCTGAATGATCTGAAAATCGCTGAGAAGTAAACAGGTGCAGTACAGGTAAATGGAAAAGCTAAAAATGGAAAAGCAGGCGGCACTGCCATGTAGTGTCTGCCTGCTTTTTTGTGCTGTTTTTTGCTATAGTTAAGAAGCATAGCATGACATGGTGATAGATCGAGAAGAGGATAACATACAGGGATGATAGATCAGTTTTCGATTTCACCCAGCAGGAGTGAAGATGATGACGTTATGGAAAACGATGAAATATACGCAAAATCTAACCGCACAGGAGCGGCATGTGGTGGACTATATTTTACAGCAGCCGCAGGCAGTCTTTGCATATAATGCGCAGCAGCTGGCGCGTCTAACGCTGACCAGTGCATCGACGATTGTACGGTTATGCCAAAAGCTTGGTATGAATGGCTATCCTGATTTTCAGTTGAAGCTGGCATTGGAATTGCCGCCAGAGCAACGGCAATATGGTATGTTAGAATCAGTGAAGGCGGCGGGAGTGGAAGGTCATTTGCAGACCATTTCTGACGTGTATGACGAGGCATTTGTGGAGACGCGGCGCATGTGCATTCCGTCGGTAATGCAGAAGGTAATAGAATGGGTCAAGGAAGCGCGGCGAATCGATATTTATGGCAGTGACAGCAATTATCATACGGCGGAGCTAGCGTGTGCGCGCTGGAATGAGATTGGATTGACGGCGATTGCGCAGAATAATGCCAATCATCACTATTTGTCCAGCCCGCATATGGAGCCGTCGACGCTGTCGTTTATTATTTCCCATACGGGACGCAACCATAGCATGCTTGATATTGCTCGGACGCTGAAAAGCAACGGTCGCCGTACCGTCGCGCTCACGGTACACGGATCGCCGCTAGCAGACCTGTGTGATTATACATTGTCTACGTATGCCCAGCGACCGGGTACATTGGGGAAAATGTATTCGATGATGTCTGCGCAATATTTGTTTGATGTCCTGTATGCGGGAACGATGCCGAAAGCAGTGGATGCGGAAAATCAGATGGGAAATGAAGAGACGTTATGAAGCTGGAAAGCGTAGTTTCATAATGGGAAATGATAACAAGATATATAGCAAAGAGGATGATCATCAGAAACGGGATCATCCTTTTTGCTATATATCTTGGTGAGATGAGATTGTAGATCAGTGAAAGTGCTAATACAAATACAAAGGATGCTAATACTACTTGAACGATTCTGTAGGTTTGTATTGCGTCGTCAACGTAGATGCCAATAGAAGTGGTTCGTTGTTAACCATAGCTTACTCTGCATCAGCTGCAAACACGATACCAGCATCGCGGCGCGCGCGATCCAGTGTTTGCATTACGCTATAGCTATAGTCCAGCAGTTGATAGCATTGCTTGTAATCCTGATTGTGGAATAGCTCTGCAAAATAGACCAGCTCGTAATAAAGCGGGTTATCGATCATTTGCGCATTATAGTGCTCGGCAGTATCGCCGATATGCAGATGCACTTGGCGACAGCCATTAGCACCATGTTCTACATGAATATAGCCTTTCTCGCCTTGAATGAGGACGAAGTTCATCCCGCTAGTATCCTTGCAGCCGACAGCGGATGTTATAAAGCCATCATACTGCATGACTAGCACTCCCGATGTATCAATGCCATTGGTATGCTTGTTGGCGGTATAGTGGAGTTGCTGTGGGGTTCCGAATAGATTGACGATAAAATGCACATTATACAGATTAATATCCATTAGCGCGCCGCCGGAAAATTGCGGGTTAAACACATTGGGCGTCTCGCCAGCGAGCAGCTGATCATACTTGCTTGAATATTGGCTGTAGTTACACTGGATCATACGAATCGGCCCGAGACGATGCACATTGTCCTTGATCCAGCGATAATTGGGCAGATGAATATTGGTGATCGCTTCAAACAGGAATCGATTGTTTTGCTTCGCGAGCTGGATGAGCTGCTGCAATTCATGCGCATTGGACGTAAACGGCTTTTCGCAAAGGACATGCTTGCCGTGTTGCAGCGCTAGCCGTGCGTATTCAAAATGCAGACTGTTGGGCGAAGCGATGTACACCACATCCAATTGCGAGCTGGATACGATCTCGTCCAGACTGGTATAAATATGGGGAATGCTATATTTATCCGCCAGTGGGCGTGCAGTCGTTTCTTTGCGTGAAAAGATAGCCGTACAGACAGCATGCTCTACCTGTGCTAAGGCGGATAGGAAAGCTTCGACGATGCTGCCAGTGCCAATGACACCAATCTTCATCGTAGGTTTAGGTTGAGTACTGTTCATGGTAAAGTCTCCTTTTGGGATCAATGGATTGGAAATAGTCTATTTGTTGTGCATGACAGCGTGATATAGCTGTTCCTACAGAAGATGGTCGTTCATCATGCTATTGCCAAAGAGGGATACAAGCGGTGGCAAGCATGATGATGTCCTCCTATGCTGTCAGATTACGCTCATCATAGCACTGGGTAGCAGGTGACAACAGGCAAATGCGATGGATTGGTGCGCACTTGCATCATTGCTCGTCAAAGCAGGCAAATCCTGAAATTGAATTTTAAAAAAAGAAAATAACAATACATAACATATCCATTGACGAAAATGGTTTTCTTAATATATATTTACAAGAAAATATTTTCAGGTGGTGGGCACAGATGAAAACGTTTTTCGAAAAGGCACAGCGGTTTGGCAAATCGTTTATGTTACCGATTGCTGTATTGCCAGCAGCAGGTTTGCTGTTAGGAATCGGCGGAGCGTTATCCAATCCGAACACGGTAAGCACGTATCCGCTGTTACAGATTGAATGGCTGCAGCAAATATTTAAAGTGATGAGCAGTGCGGGCAGTATCGCTTTTGACAATCTGGCGTTAATCTTCGCCATCGGTGTTGCCGTTGGTCTGGCACGTTCGGATAAAGGAACGGCAGGTTTGGCAGCAGCGCTTGCCTATCTTGTGATGAATGCGTCGATCAATGCGATGCTGATCAATGCTGGCAAATTAGCAGAGGACAATCTAGCCGCTGCGGGGCAGGGGATGATTCTCGGTATTCAGTCGCTGCAAACGGGCGTGCTGGGCGGGATTATCATCGGTCTAGTAACGGCAGCACTGCACAATCGGTACAACAAAATCGAGCTGCCACAGTTTCTTGGCTTCTTCGGCGGATCGCGCTTTATTCCCATCATCTCGTCGTTTGCAGCGATCTTCGTCGGCTTGCTGTTGTTCCTGATCTGGCCAACCATTCAACTTGGTATTACAAAGCTAGGCGGTATTGTGGATGCAACGGGATATGTAGGAACGCTGTTTTATGGATTTTTCCTGCGTATGCTGGGACCGCTGGGATTGCATCATATTTTTTATCTGCCATTCTGGCAAACAGGGCTTGGCGGAACGTTGGAAGTATCTGGTAAGATATACGAGGGAACACAAAATATTTTCTTTGCACAGCTTGGCGATCCAAGTACACAAAAATTCTTTATCGGCACCTCGCGCTTTATGTCTGGTCGTTTTATTACGATGATGTTCGGTTTGCTCGGTGCGGCACTAGCGATCTATCATACAGCGCGACCAGAGCGAAAAAAGGTAGTCGGCGGTTTGATGCTATCAGCAGCACTGACTTCCTTCTTGACCGGGATTACCGAGCCGCTGGAATTCTCGTTCCTGTTCGTAGCACCAGTGCTGTATGTGATTCATGCGGCATTTGATGGTCTGGCGTTTATGCTGGCGCATATGTTCCAGATTACGATTGGGCAAACGTTCTCCGGCGGACTGATCGACTTTATCCTGTTTGGCATTTTGCAGGGGGAAGCCAAAACGAACTGGATCTATGTGCCGATTATTGGCGCCGTCTGGTTCTGTCTGTACTACTTCACCTTCCGTTTCCTGATCGTGAAATTCAACTTCAAAACGCCGGGGCGTGAAGATGACAATGCAGTACTGGCAGATGGGACAGCCGCAAGCGATGGGAATGAAGCGCAAACTGGTGTTGCTGCTTCGACGGAAGCGACTCCTGCAGCGGCACGCTCGGTTACGATTCTCAATGCACTCGGCGGCGTGAACAACATCAAAGACCTGGATTGCTGCGCTACCCGATTGCGGGTATCGGTGTATGATCCGGGTCAGGTAAACAAAGAAGCATTTCCAGCGACTGGCGCCAAGGGTGTACTGGTCAATGGCAACGGCGTACAGGTCATTTACGGTCCACAGGTAAGTGTGATCAAAAACGAAATCGAAGAATATATGGAAAGTGAGTGATTGACGTATGGAGCTGGATTCCCTGGGCTTACAACACAGACTGATCGTATCCTGTCAGGCGCTTCCGGACGAACCATTGCACAGTTCATTTATTATGGGAAGAATGGCGCTTGCTGCCAAGCAGGGCGGCGCCGCTGGCATTCGTGCCAATTCGGCAGAGGATATTATCGAGATTCGCCAGCAGGTTGATCTGCCAGTGATTGGCATTGTAAAACGCAATTATGGCGACAATCCGGTGTTTATTACGCCGACGCTGAAGGAGATTGACGAATTGGCAGCGACGGGCTGTGAGATCGTTGCTTTGGACGCGACGCAGCGCCCGCGACCAGATGGTATGAAGCTAGACGAACTGGTGCGCCAGATTCGGCTTCAATATCCTCAGTTGATGCTGATGGCGGATGTATCGACGGTGGAGGAAGGATTAGCGGCAGAGCAGCTAGGCTTTGATCTGATCTCGGCGACGCTGGTTGGGTATACCGAGCATACGCAGGGACAGAAGGTGTACGAGAACGATTTTGCCATTTTAAAAGAGATGCTGCGGCAGATCAAAACGCCGTTTGTGGCGGAGGGGAATATTCTAACACCGGAGATGGCGGCGCGCTGTTTGGAACTGGGTGTGTATACGGTAGTAGTCGGTGGAGCGATTACGCGTCCGCAGCAGATCACGGAGCGGTTTATTGATCAGATGAATCGTATTCAGTCGTCGGCATCGGTGACGCGGAAGTAAGTATACTTATTTACCTTGCGGACGACTAGAGATGTGTATGGTATCAACATAACGAAAAGAGCTGACATCCCTGCGCGGAGTTAGCTCTTTTTGCTAGGTGCTTATTTGAAATTGTGACTGGCGGACTTGAACTCTATTCCTTCTCTGTCCCATACAACGCATCCAGCGTCTGCTGCCGAGCGGCTTGCATATGCTCATCCTCCAGCAGCAGCATCGAGATCATATCCAACACATAAATAATCGCCAGCTGGCTATTCACAAACTGAACATCCCCCACCCGCTGCAATCCCGGCGTGAACAGACACAGATCAATTGTCTCGGTAAACGGGGTATGGTCGAAGTTGGTAATACCGATCGTATACGCACCTTGCTCACGCGCCGTGCGCAGTCCAAAGGTGACTTCATCAGTATGACCGGAGTTAGACAATCCAATCACCACATCCTGTTCATCCATTAATGCGGCATTCATCCGCATCATATGCGAATCGCTGATTGCATCAATCGTAATATTCATGCGCATCAACCGATATTTAAATTCCAGCGCGGACAGGCTAGAGCTACCGACGCCGTAGACGTACACCCGACGCGCTTGCTTGATACGATCAACGACCTGCTGCACCAGCTCTGGTTGAATCATTTCGGCGGTAGCGTTGATGATTTCGTTATAAATATGCTGCGTTTGGGCAAATACGTTCATCTCGTCGCGCGGCTGGGCTGCCTCGCGGTTGAGATTGATTTTGAAATCGACAAAGTTGGCAAAGCCGATCTTGCGGCAAAAGCGGGTGATCGTCGACATCGACGCATGGGTCAGCGCCGACAGGTCACGAATATTGATGTTTTGAATCGAATGCTTATTGCGCATCACATAGTCGGCAATTTCCTTCTCCTTGGCGGACAGCTGTCGGTATTGCAACTGAAGTTCGTCGAGCACGCTGAGGGCCATTCTGTTTCCTCCTTCGGGTCTGTTCCGATAATGGATATTTATCCATTATACCGATACAAATGAACGCAAGGATACATGAAATGAATGGATCATGCCATTTTTTTTGTCGACAGATCCAGTACAATAAAAATGTAAGCGTTATAGTCTGATTTTAGAGGATTCGGGAGGAACCATTCATGCCTATTCTGTACAATGAACAGCAGCAAACCTTTCATCTACAAACCAACACGACAAGTTATGTAATTCAACTGATTCATAATCTGCATCCGGCTCACTTATACTGGGGTCCACGTCTGCGTCAGTCTTCGATTGGAAGCTTGCTGCACCGGATTGAACGTTGCTCGTTCAGCCCCAATTATCATAGCGAGGATCGTACGTTTTCATTTGATACATTGCCACAGGAATTTCCGGGGTATGGACGTGGGGATTACCGCGAGCCTGCATTTGAGATTGCACTGGAAAATGGCTCGACTGTTAGTGATCTGCATTATGCAGGGCATCGAATCTTTGCTGGTAAGCCGCGTCTGGATGGATTGCCAGCGACCTATGTGGAGCAGGAGAGCGAAGCGGATACGCTGGAGTTGACGCTCAAGGATGAGCTGACTGGTCTGGAAGCAGTGCTGTCCTATACCGTGTTCCATGAACTCAATGCTATTACGCGTTCGGCACGCATTGTGAACCATGGCAAACAGACAGTATCTGTGGAGCGTGCACTGAGCGGAAGTGTGGACTTTGGCAATGCGGATTTTGAACTTCTACATCTATCGGGTGCATGGGTGCGTGAGCGGCATATGCACTACCGCAAGCTGGCACCGGGATTGCAGCGTGTAGAGAGCAAGCGCGGATCAAGCAGTCACCAGCATAACCCATTTATTGCGCTGCTAGAAAAGGGAGCAAATGAGCTGCATGGCAATGTGTACGGCATGAGTCTCGTATACAGCGGCAATTTTATTGCACAGGCGGAAGTAGAGCAATTTGGTACGACGCGGATGCAGATTGGCATGTCGCCATTTGATTTTAACTGGAAACTGGAGCAGGGCAGTACGTTCCAGACGCCGGAAGCGGTGCTGGTGCATTCGGATACGGGACTGGGTGGTATGTCGCGCACATATCACCGACTGTATCGTACCCGTCTCAGCCGTGGCGAGCATCGGGACAAGGTACGTCCAATTCTGATCAACAACTGGGAAGCGACGTATTTTGAATTTGATGCACCGAAGATCAAGCAGATTGCCGCAGCGGGCAAAGAGCTGGGTATTGAGCTATTTGTACTGGATGATGGCTGGTTTGGTCATCGGGATAATGATCGTTCATCGCTCGGCGACTGGGTAGAGGATCGTCGCAAGCTGCCAGAAGGCTTGGGTCAGCTGGCGCAGGATATTGTGGATACTGGTATGCAGTTTGGATTGTGGTTTGAGCCGGAAATGGTATCGCCAGACAGCGATCTGTATCGTGCGCATCCAGATTGGTGTCTGCATGTGCCAGAGCGTAGCCGTACCATGGGACGTGAGCAGCTGATCCTTGATCTGTCACGCCGCGATGTATGCGATTATATTGTAGATTCGATCAGCAGCGTACTGTCTTCCGCACCAATTACGTATGTAAAATGGGATATGAACCGCAATATGTCGGAGATCGGATCGGCGCTATTGCCAGCAGAACGTCAGCGGGAGACGGCGCATCGTTATATGCTCGGACTGTACGATGTATTAGAACGCATCACCTCGGCGTTTCCACATGTATTGTTTGAAAGCTGCTCCGGCGGTGGCGGTCGCTTTGATCCGGGGATGCTGCATTATATGCCGCAAACGTGGACGAGCGATGATACCGACGCTGTAGAACGTTTGAAAATTCAGTACGGTACTAGCGTGGTATATCCTGCCAGTGCGATGGGTTCCCACGTATCGGCAGTGCCGAATCATCAGGTGGGACGGATTACGTCGTTTGCGACGCGCGGGCATGTGGCGATGTCGGGCAACTTTGGTTATGAGCTGGATCTGACCAAGCTGACGGACGAGGAGAAGCAGGAGGTGCGTGAGCAGGTGTCGCAGTACAAGCAGCTGCGTGAGCTGATTCAATTCGGCGACTTTTACCGACTGTTGAGTCCGTTTGACGGCAACCATACGGCGTGGATGTTCGTATCGGAGGATCGCAGCGAAGCCTTTGCTGGTTCTTTCCAAGTATTGAGCGTACCGAATCCGCCGCTGCGCCGTCTGAAGCTGACTGGCTTGGACCCTGAGCGTCGTTATCGGATGAGTATAAATGGAGTAGCGGAAGAATTATATTATGGCGACGAGCTGATGTATCACGGGATTGCGATTCAGGAGCAATATGGTGACTTCCAAAGCACATTGTTCTCGTTTCAAGCGGAATAACGTTTAGTTGCGGTGACGTGGTGAATCGGTGTTTGTTCTGTTTTCTCGGAGCGGGTATACTGTTCATAGTTCGTTTGCGGTATGGCAGCCAATCGTAGCATCTGTACACATTTCTACATCGTATCGCTAGATATATATTTTCAAGATGATAGAGAGAAGCATTGCGCGATAAGAGATGCCAAAGCTGCCAAGAACGAACGATGAACATGCCGAAACACTAAGGAGCTATATGATGATTGAGCAAATTTTCTGGGGATGGCTGCTAGTGATCAATCTGATTGCCTATATCGTGATGGCAGTAGATAAAAGCCGTGCTGCTCGCCGCCGTACCCGTGAACGCATTCCAGAGAAAACGCTGTTTACACTGGCTGCTATCGGCGGAGCCGCTGGTGCTTGGTTCGCCATGTACACACGCCGCCATAAAACCAAGCATCCTTCCTTTGTCATAGGGATTCCTGCATTGCTGGTGTGGAATGTGCTGGTATACGGATATATTTGGTACAGATGGTTGATGTAGATCTGTACTGCACCCCATTATACATGCACACTATCATTACCGCACCAAAAGCCGATTCTACGTCTGTATGACGCGGAATCGGCTTTTTTTGATGTGCTTTAAGCTTGTATGACCTACATGGATCTGCAATATCTATGCAATCTAGCATCTATCTCTACACGATGCAGCAGTACATACAACCAGCTTACATCCGCGCTTGCTCACGATAATGACTAGGTGTGGACGTGAACATCTCCTTAAACTTTTTATGGAAAAAGGAAGCGCTGGAATATCCAACTTCCTCGGCAATGGATGGAATTGGCATATCCGAATGTATCAAGTACAGAGCGGCTTTGTTCAATCGTTCAATTTGCAGCAGATCCATAAACGAACGCCCAGTTTCCTTTTTCAAAAAGGCGGAAATGTAATTGGGATGATACCCAAAGTGCTCCGCCATTTCCACCAGACTGCATGCGCGGTAGTGCTGCTCGATATAATGAAGAAAATCCAGCACGAGCGCATTTTTCGCCTGTAAGTGCAGATGGCGCTGATGCCCCGTTCCGCTATAACGCAGTAGCTCCGTAAACAGTGCAAAGCAGTACGAGTCGATCAGATCAGCAGAGCAGAAGTCGCGCTCAAAATATTCACACAGAATACGCTCCATCGTCTCGCGAATATGAGACTCTGGATGGAATGGGAAATGCAAATAGCTGTTGGCACGTCGGTGATCGATCAGCGAGTGAATGAGAAACTGTGAGGTGGTATTTTTATTCGTATATCGATTTAGAAAGCTGGACGACAAATAATCCTGCTTTAGCTTGATGTCCATAACAATATCTTGATCGGAAATATTCCGTATAGCGTGCGGCGTCTGCTTGTCGATCAGCAGCAAATCGCCCTTCTTCAATATCAGATCAGAATGCTGCTGAAGCGCGACTTGGCATTGTCCTTCATATACATAGATCAGTTTACTGTCTTGCTGCATATGAAATGGTAGAAACGAACCCGGTATATGCTGCGCAATTACAAGGCTATCCTGAATCGGCGTATTCAGCGTATCCAGATTCCAATCAAACCGATATACCTGTTGTCCTTTGATGATCGTATACTCCGGCGTATACCGGAGAAGCAGCTCGTTCCAATCTGGCGCAGGGCGCGTGTTGTGTTCGAGCAGAAATTGATGAAGCTGGTTGCGGTTCATGGCAATCCTCCCTATAGCGGAATCATCTGGGGACGACCAAGCGTCCAGCCGATCAGGCTCCGTTGTCAATGTAGGGCTTATTATACAACCGCTGTATGAAGAAAAAATGAATAGAAAGTTAAGGGGAGTATAATGTTGGAATGACGCATCATACGAGCAGACCACAGTACATTCGTTTCATCATGAAAGCATTTCGGGTAATATAAAGATAGTAAGAAACGTAGTCACCAGTCCCACTACATAGATCGACCTACCGCTTACTTGCGGGGCAATGTGGCGTGAATGACAACGGCATAAGCCGAGAGAGAGGGGAACACACATGTTATTTTCTAATATTCTGCTTGCTTATGATGGTTCGAAGGCATCCAACAAAGCGCTGAGTCGCGCAGTGGAGCTGGCGCGCGCCAATCCTGAGGCACATATCGACGCTATTCATGTGTTTGATTTCCCGCGCTATTTTATGGGCGAGGGAATTGTACCAGTGCCAACGACCTCGAACGAGGAATTGTACGAAATGGCGATGCAAACGGCGAAGGAAGCGAAACGTCGTCTGGAGGAATCCGGTATCACTAACAAGTTCGATGTAGAGATGATCCAAGGCTCGGCAGCACAGAGCGTGTTGGAATTTGCCGAGAATCACAATTCCGATGTCATTATTATCGGTAGTCGCGGTCTGGGCAGTATCCGCGAATTCGTATTAGGTAGCGTCAGCCACAACGTGGTACAAAACGCGCGCATTCCTGTATTGATTGTCAAATAATTTCGCTGCTCCTAAGGAGTATGCGGAATTGGTATCCTGAATATGGCGGCTCTGTAAAAGCTAGTATTTTTCCTAGGAAGAATACTAGCTTTTTTTGCATATTCGTCACACCTATGTACTATATATTTTGCCCTCAATTGCCGATAAAATAACATGACAACCTGTACGATCATATCCGAGAAAAGAAAAAATGAATGCCGGGAAATACGCTATAACCCCGTTATAGCGGCAGTATATGCCTTGTGTCATGGTCTCAATCCCGGTTTGGAAGCACAGATCGATGTTATTCCATTTGTGTGAACGGTTTAATCATACAATAAGAGCGTTAGATAAAAGACAACCATGGAGACTCAGAGAGGAGCAGTCCTGATGGAAATACTGCTGCATGTATCGGACAAGATGACCGGCAAAATTGATTTGTTGATGGAACGGGTGCCCTATCTGGCGGAGGAAATTACCGCTGTAGATTATCATATACAGTCCAGTACGATTCAGGTGATATTGGATACCGAAGACCCGTCCAAGCGGCAGGAGCTGGAGCAGCACTACGATGAGCTGTGTGCGAGCTTAGAGCAGACGCGTGTCATTGGCAAAACGGTGGTGCGCGACAATTTGAATGGCGATATCGCAGAACCTAACGCTGAACCGGTTCCGTCCAAGCCAGCGGCGGCTTATCTGGACGAAACGGATATTGTACTGCTCGAGCAGTTAGATCATGCGTTTATCGACATTGCTCGTCGTCATGGGGCAGAGCTGCGCGAATATCCGTCTACGTTTGGCAAAAACAATATGGTTCGCAACCAATACCATATTAATTTCCCGCAAAATATTGTCGGTACAGCCACTGTGCCGCATAACTATAAAAATATCAATGCATTCCGTCAACAGGCGCTCAGTCATTCCCATCATCAATCGCTAGTGCCAACGGGCGAGATACTGCAGCCGTGCATTTGTTATCACTGCTATGAGGAACATCAGGGCAGCCGCAGCAATCAACGTCGAGTACTGACTGCCAAAGGACGTTGCTTCCGCAATGAGATCTCTTGGCGCAAGGATGCGTTCCGTCGTACTGAGTTTACGATGCGCGAGATTGTTTTTGTCGGTGATCAGCAATGGGTAGCAGAGACACGCGATGCTATCATGAACGATGTATGGGCGCTGTTTGACCGAATTGGTCTGCATGGCAAAATTGAAACAGCGACAGACCCGTTCTTTTTCAGTCAGGATGTAAAGACAAAAGGAACATACCAGATGGTCAGCAATGCTAAGTACGAGCTGGCTGCTGTGCGCACAACGGGACAGGAAAGCTCCATTGCTTCCTTTAACTACTGCGAAGATGTGTTATGTGGAAAATACGACATCGCGGACGAGCAGGGTGAGCAGCTGTATTCGGGTTGTGTCGCTTTTGGTACGGATCGCTGGAAAGAAGCGTTTCTGGATCGTCATGGTCGTGATCGCTCGTCGTGGCCTTCCTTTGAAGAGCAAGCTGGCGTAGTGGTGGATCAAGCGCAAAGCCAGAGTGCAGTCACTGTACAGCAATCAGTTATGAAGCACGATGCGGAGCAGACGGTTATGGAAGTGTTGAACGAAATCTTCGAAGGCAAGCTAGAAGTTGGTCGCGAAGACGATCTGAACAAAGCGGGGCTGGACTCCATCACAACGATTGATCTTATCGTCGGGCTGGAGAACAAGCTGGGTATCCAGATTCGCGATCAAGATCTGACCGTTACCAATCTCACTTCGATTCGTAGTATTACCGATATGCTGAACACTGGCTATGGAATGGCTCCGCTCGAAGAAAAGCAGAGCGTGGCATCTGGACAGACAAAATAAATAGTTTTATACGACGCATGGTTACATCCTGCCTTTCCTATAGGCGGCGGGCGTAACCATGCGTCTTTTTTATGGTTTTAATCGTTGGTGGGCATCTATCTTGGATACAAACTGTCCAAAATACGAACAATGAAAAATATGAATAAGGTAACGTTCGCCTTTTAAGTTGACATACAGTGTAGTGGATTGGTACACTGTGTAATGAAGCTTATGAATAACGTGAATTGTGATTGTGCTCGTATAACGCCGGGGATATGGCCCGGAAGTATCTACCCGAAGACCTTAAATTTTCGGACTACGAGAGCGAACGATGAACACAGGTAGCTACATGAACAGCTGCTTGCGTTGCTTGCTGGTGCTGCTTTGCCCCGCCGAATGATCATATCAATGATGATGAGGGAAGGAGCAGGTGGAGAGCATGTCATCCGTTATGCGCTCTGTCGTCCGGGAATCCTGGAAATCAATTGATTTCCGCTTGGGTTTGCGGATTTTTTATTGCCGAAAAGTCGTTGGCGTTGATTCTTTAAAAGACTTTTGGGCAGGCTAACATTGCGCAAACAGGCGGATGATATGCTGAATAGAGTCATACCCTGCCATATTCATTCTTTTATAGAAAGTAGGTCATATGATGACAGTACAGATCGCTGTTGTGATGGGAAGCAAGTCAGATTGGGAAACGATGCAGCATGCCTGTCAGGTGCTGGATGAACTGAATATTCCTTATGAAAAGCAGGTCGTATCCGCGCATCGTACGCCGGATCTGATGTTTCGGTTTGCTGAGGAAGCGCAGGATCGCGGGATCAAGGTCATTATTGCGGGAGCAGGTGGCGCAGCGCATCTGCCGGGTATGATCGCCTCCAAGACACTGCTGCCAGTAATCGGCGTGCCTGTTAAGTCGGCAGCGCTGAACGGGCTGGATTCGCTGTTGTCTATCGTACAGATGCCGGGTGGTATTCCGGTTGCGACGGTAGCCATCGGCAAAGCAGGGGCGACAAACGCTGGTTTGCTGGCGGCGCAGATTCTCGGTGCATTTGATCGGGAGGTACTGGATCGGGTCAACGAACGACGTGAGCGCATCAAGCAGGAAGTGCTGGAATCGAGCGCCACACTAGGCGAGGACAGCTTATGAGTACAACAGCAGGCAAACGGGACGGACGCCTCATTCCGCCGGGTTCAATGATCGGTATTCTCGGCGGCGGGCAGTTGGGACGGATGATGGTGCTACAGGGCGCGCCGCTAGGCTATCGCTTCGTCACCCTTGATCCGGCGGACAACGCGCCTTGCGGACAGGTGAGCAAGCAGATTGTCGCTCATTATGATGATACGGAAGCGGCGAGTCGATTGGCGGCAGTAGCGGATGTGATCACATACGAGTTTGAAAATGTCGATGCAGGAGTGGCGGCATTACTGGAAGAGCAGTCGTATGTACCGCAGGGTAGCAAGCTGCTCTACACAACCCAGCATCGTTTACGGGAAAAGCGTGCCATTGAAGCTGCTGGAGCAACCGTTGCACCCTATGCACAGGTGAATAGTGCAGAGGAAACGCTGGAAGCGGTACGTCGCTTCGGTACACCTTGCGTGATGAAGACGGCAACAGGCGGATACGATGGGAAAGGGCAATTTGTGATTCGCAGTGAGGAGCAGGCAGCGACTGCTTTTGCCGAATTGAGCCCGGCAGGCACAGAGCTAGTGGTCGAGCAATTTATCGACTTTCAATGCGAGTTGTCGGTCATTGCGGCACGCAGCTCTAACGGCGAAGTACAGACATTCCCTGTAGCGGAAAATATCCATGTTGATAACATCCTGCATCTGTCGATCGTACCAGCGCGTGTGCCGGATGAGGTACAGGAAAAGGCGCGTCAGATGGCAGTAGATATTGCGGAATCGCTGGATGCCGTTGGGCTGCTGGCGGTGGAGCTATTTTGCACGAAGAATGGCGAGCTGTATGTGAACGAGCTGGCGCCGCGCCCGCATAATTCGGGGCATTATACGATGGAAGCATGTGCAACCTCGCAGTTTGAACAGCATGTGCGTGCCATCTGTGGCTTGCCGCTGGGCAGTACGGAACTGCGCACACCAGTCGTGATGGTCAACATTCTCGGTGAGCATGTGCCAGAAGTTATAGAGCGGATGTTATCAGTCGATGCAGCGGCAGAACAGTGGAACGTGATCCCGAAGTACCATTTATATGGGAAAGAAGAAGCCAAGCATAAGCGCAAGATGGGACATATCAATGTGCTGTGTCATAATAGAGAAGACGCTCTGAACTGGATAGAGCAAACCAACATATGGAGGAATAAATAAAACCATGATTGAACGTTATAGCAGACCGGAAATGCGCAATATTTGGAGTGAAGAGAACAAATTCAAAGCGTGGCTAGAAGTGGAAATTTGCGCCTGCGAAGCATGGGCAGACCTCGGCGTGATTCCACACGAGGATGTAGAGAAGCTGCGTGCGAATGCTACCTTTGATATGGATCGGATCTATGAGATCGAGCAGGAGACGCGCCATGATGTTATCGCCTTTACCCGTGCTGTATCTGAAAGTCTGGGCGAGGAGCGCAAATGGGTGCATTACGGTCTGACATCGACCGACGTGGTGGATACCGCACTCGGCTACCTGCTGCGCCAAGCGAACGAAATTCTGGAGCGCGATATTATCAATTTTATCGAAATTTTGAAGGAAAAGGCCCTGACATACAAAAACACGCCAATGATGGGACGGACGCACGGTGTACACGCTGAGCCGACAACATTTGGTCTGAAAATGGCGCTGTGGCATGAGGAAATGAAGCGGAATCTGGAGCGTTTCCGTCATGCAGCAGATAACGTACAATACGGCAAAATCTCCGGCGCGGTTGGCACATATGCTAATATCGATCCAGCGGTTGAAGAATTTGTATGCCGCAAGCTGGGCACTAAGCCAGCACCGATCTCCACTCAGACGTTGCAGCGTGATCGTCACGCTGAATATATGGCGACACTGGCGCTGGTTGCTACATCGCTGGACAAATTCGCTACCGAAGTGCGCGCCCTGCAAAAGAGCGAATTCCGCGAGGTAGAAGAAGCTTTTGCCAAAGGTCAAAAAGGCTCCTCTGCAATGCCGCACAAACGCAACCCAATCGGCTCGGAAAACATCTCCGGTCTGTCGCGTGTTATTCGCGGTCATATGGTTTCCGCGTACGAGAACGTTACCCTGTGGCATGAACGCGACATCTCGCACTCATCCGTAGAGCGTATCATCCTGCCGGATGCGACCATGCTGCTGAACTACATGCTGAACCGGTTTGGCAATATCGTCAAAAACCTAACCGTGTTCCCAGAAAACATGCAACGCAATATTCAGCGTACGTACGGCGTACCTTTCTCTGGTCGCGTCATGACCAAGCTGATCGACAAAGGATTGAGCCGTGAGCAAGCATACGATACCGTTCAGCCACGCGCGATGCAGGCATGGGAAGAACAGCGCTCTTTCAAAGACATCATCTCGGAAACGCCAGCGATTACTGAGCTGCTGAATGCGGATGAGATTGAGGATGCGTTCAATCCATCGTGGCATCTGAAGCACGTCGATACTATTTTCAAAAAGCTGGGTCTGGACTGAACCACCACTACACAGGGGAAAGGGAAGATGACATGACAGCACAGGCATTATCCACGGCAGCGGAACTGATCGACGCGCCGCTGATCTACAAAGGCAAAGTACGCGAGCTGTATGATCTGGGCGAGCATCTGCTCATCGTCGTAACCGACCGCATATCCGCATTTGACTACGTACTGGACCCGCCGGTTCCGCACAAGGGCGAAGTACTTAATCGGCTGAGCGCTTATTGGTTCGGCGAGACGAAGCAGCTGATCGACAACCATGTTGTACATATCGACGTGGATCGTCTTGGCGACATCGTGCGTGACCGCGAAGCACTGCGCAACCGTATTATGGTAACGCGCAAAGCGGAACGCATCGACATCGAATGCGTCGTTCGCGGCTATATCACCGGAGGCGGCTGGCGTCAGTATCAGCAAACCGGCGAAGTCAACGGCATCCCGCTGCCACAGGGTCTGCGCAAAAATGATCAATTCCCAGAGCCATTATTCACCCCAGCTGCCAAAAACGATGTCGGTCACGACGAAGACATTTCCTTTGAACAAATGAAAGAGCAGGTCGGTGAAGAACTGGCAGAACAGCTACGCGACAAAAGTATTCAGCTATACGAATACGCCCGCAAGCAATGCCAGCAGCACGGCATCATCCTTGCCGACTGCAAATTCGAATTCGGCTTGATCGACGGACAATTGATCCTGATCGATGAAATCTTCACCCCAGATTCCTCGCGCTTCTGGGCAAAGGAAAACTATGCACTCGACATCGAAATCGACAGCATGGACAAAGAACCGGTACGCACCTACCTGGCAAGTACCGACTGGGACAAAAACAGCCCCCCAGCCCCCTTGCCAGCCGAAGTCGTCCAAACCACATCCACCCGCTACCTCACCATCTACGAAAAACTAACCGGCTCCAAACTTTCGTAGCCCGTTCATTCAGAAGCGGAAAAACAGCGAGACAGCATACAAGTGGAGAATAACGCAGAAATACAGAAGTGAAAAAGTGAATCCAAACGAATCACTCCATATAACTGCTACACATTCAACGTATGAATTGTTACACCAGTACCGTTTGCCGGTAGGATCAGGACGTATGCGCCCCCTTTAAAATAACAAACAAGCACGGAGCGCAGGGAAGGGAATAAGGAAAAAGGACGACTTACAGTGTTTGCGATGTTCAAACACTAGGTTCAATCCAAAGTGATTTTTGCGGAGCAAAATATCTTACCACTTTGGAGGGGCGGGAATCTTCATTCCTTCCTAATCCAAAAGATTCCCGCGGCTCCACCGGAGTTCCGTCTCCTTATCCCTTCCCGGAGCGGACCTACTCGTCAAATCAAAATGTCTGCCCATGCACCCTGATCCACCCAAACAAAACCAAGTAAAATTCCAGCCTCACCCACCACTAAGGAGGAACACCAACCCATGATCAAAGCGACAGTTCACGTGACCATCAAAGAAAGCGTACTTGACCCGCAGGGAGCAACCGTACAAGGCGCTCTGCATACTCTTGGCTTTAACGAAGTGGAAAGTGTACGTATCGGCAAATTTATGGAGATTGAACTGGATACCGACAACCGCGAAGAAGCGGAACAGCGCCTGAAAGTAATGTGCGAGAAGCTGCTTGCCAATACGGTCGTTGAAAATTACCGATTTGAACTGGAGGGTTAATCCCATGAAATTTGCGGTACTTGTATTCCCTGGCTCCAACTGTGATATCGACTGCTTCAAAGCAGTAGAAGAAACGCTGGGCGAGCCGGTTGATTATGTATGGCACACGGCAACTGACCTGTCTGCATACGATTGTATCTTAGTTCCGGGTGGATTCTCCTATGGTGACTACCTGCGCTGCGGCGCGATTTCCCGTTTTGCACCGGTAATGGCGGAAGTGGTCAAAGCTGCGGAGCAAGGCAAATATGTACTGGGCATCTGCAACGGTTTCCAGATTCTGACCGAGGCACACCTGCTGCCGGGCGCACTGCTGCGTAACGAATCGATGAAATTCCGTTGTCACGATACCGTACTGACTGTCACGAACAACCAGACGCCATTTACATTGGATTATGAGCAGGGCGAAGAGATCATCATTCCTATCGCACATGGCGAAGGCAACTACTACTGCGACGAAGCAACACTGGAACAGCTGAAAAGCAACAACCAGATCGTCTTCCAATATGGAGAAAATCCCAATGGCTCGCTGCATGACATCGCAGGTATTAGCAATGAGCGTGGCAATGTGGTGGGTATGATGCCGCATCCAGAGCGCGCAGTGAATGAACTGCTTGGCTCGACAGACGGTAAGAAAATGTTCACATCTATTTTGAAAGCCTGGAGGGATCAACATGACGCAGCAAACATCCGTTAAGGAACCGACGGCGGAGCAAGTCGCAGAACAGAAACTGTATCAACAAATGGGTGTCTCGGACACCGAATTCGATCTGATCTGCGGTTTCCTCGGACGTAAACCGAACTACACGGAAATCGGCGTATTCAGTGTAATGTGGTCGGAACATTGCGCGTACAAAAATTCCAAACCGCTGCTGAGACGTTTCCCAACCGATGGTCCGCGTGTCCTGATGGGACCGGGCGAGGGTGCAGGGATCGTTGATATTGGCGATAATCAGGCAGTTGTTTTCAAAATCGAAAGTCATAACCATCCATCCGCTGTCGAGCCGTATCAAGGCGCAGCGACTGGCGTGGGCGGTATTATCCGCGATATTTTCTCCATGGGTGCACGCCCGATTGCTTCCCTTAACTCGCTGCGCTTCGGCAAGCTGGAGAGCGAGCGCGTGAAATATCTGTTCGAGCATGTTGTAGGCGGTATCGCTGGCTATGGCAACTGTATCGGTATTCCGACCGTTGGCGGCGAAGTGATGTTCGACGAGAGCTATGAAGGCAATCCACTTGTTAACGCGATGTGCGTCGGTCTGATCGACCATGATAAAATCCAGCGCGGCGTTGCCAAAGGCGTGGGTAACCCAGTCTTCTACGTTGGTCCACCAACAGGACGTGACGGTATCCACGGAGCGACATTTGCTTCCGAGGAATTGACCGAAGAATCCGAAGCGCGCAAAACGGCGGTACAGGTCGGCGATCCATTTATGGAAAAGCTGGTGATGGAATCGTGTCTGGAACTGATCGACAGCGGTATTGTGCTTGGTATTCAGGATATGGGCGCAGCTGGTCTGACCTGCTCCAGTTCGGAAATGGCGAGCAAAGCGGGCAATGGTCTGGAGCTGTATCTGGATCAGGTGCCGCAGCGCGAAGAAGGCATGACCCCGTACGAAATGATGCTATCCGAATCCCAAGAGCGTATGCTGTTCGTCGTCGAGCCGAAGGACGAAGCACAAGCGATGGAAATCTTCGAGCGCTGGGGCGTTATCTGTGCCAAAGTCGGCAAAGTAACCGACGATGGTCGTCTGAAGCTGTTCCATCACGATGAACTTGTTGGTGACATGCCGGTTCATGCACTAGTTGACGAATGCCCAATCTATAACAAGCCATCCTCGGTTCCGGCTTATTATGAGCAAATGGCATCCATCGACACGGCTGCTTACGATGAAGTAACGGATCTGTCCGGCGCGTTACAATCCATTCTGGCTTCGCCAACGGTAGCGAGCAAAGCATGGGTATACGATCAGTACGATTATATGGTGCGTACTAGCACCGCGGTGCGTCCGGGTTCGGATGCGGCAGTTGTACTGGTAAATGGCACTCGCAAGGCGCTGGCAATGACAACAGACTGTAATTCCCGCTTTGTTTACCTTGATCCAGAAGTGGGCGGTAAGATTGCCGTCAGCGAAGCAGCGCGTAATATCGTTTGCTCCGGTGCTGAGCCGCTGGCAATTACGGACAACCTGAACTTTGGTAGCCCAGAAAAGCCAGAAATCTTCTGGCAAATGGAACAATCCGTCGAAGGCATGGCAACGGCTTGCCGCGCACTGGAAACACCGGTGATCGGCGGTAACGTAAGTCTATACAACGAAAATACACGCGGGGCAATCTATCCGACACCAGTTGTCGGCATGGTTGGACTCGTTCATGATACCGATCATATTACTACTCAAGGCTTCAAACAGAATGGCGATGTCATCTTCCTGCTGGGTGAAACCAAAGCTGAGCTAGGCGGCAGTGAATTCCAGTATATCGTGCATGGCAAGACCGAAGGTCGTCCACCAGCACTGGATCTGGTAATTGAGAAACAACTGCTGGACGGCGTACTGGGCGCGATTCAAGCTGGTCTAGTACAATCCGCGCATGATTTGTCCGAAGGTGGTCTGGCAGTGGCACTGGCAGAATCGTGCATCAGCGGTAAACTGGGTGCAGAGATCGAACTGACATCTGGCGGCTTGCGCAACGACCTGCTGCTGTTCAGTGAATCCCAATCCCGCATTCTGCTGTCGGCTACTGCTGAGCAAGCGGATGCTCTGCAAAGCAAGCTGCAAACAGCCGGTGTACCGATCACACGCATCGGTACAGTCAAACAGGAACAACAACTACAAATCCAAGTGGACGGCAAACAAGTCCTGGCGGAAGAAGTGAAATCGCTGCGCCAGGTCTGGGAGGATGCGATTCCATGTCTGATGAATTAAACCAGCATCAACTGTGGACCGGAGACTATTATAATCAAGGAACCGGCCCTAACGATATTTTCGATACGTTAAAAGAGGAATGCGGCGTCTTCGGTGTCTACGGACACCCGGGGGCCGCTTCCCTGTCTTATTACGGTTTACATGCTCTTCAGCATCGCGGCGAAGAAAGCTGCGGCATCTGTGTCAGCGATCGTAGCCAGTTCAATTACCATCGCGGCATGGGATTGGTGAAGGAAGTATTCGACAAGGATATTATGAGTGGATTGACTGGCGACATTTCCGTCGGGCATGTGCGCTATTCGACTAGCGGTAGCAGTCATCTGGGCAACGCTCAGCCGCTCGTATTCCGTTATCGTGCGGGCGAATTAGCACTGGCGACGAACGGCAATATCGTCAACGCGCCACAAATCCGTCGTGAGCTGGAGGAAATGGGTTCGATTTTCCAAACGACCAGTGATACCGAAGTTGTTGCGCATCTGATCGCTCGTTCGCCGAAGCCGCTGGTGGAAGCGGCGAAGGACGCATTCCGCCGTATCGTGGGTGGTTTCGCCTTTATGATTATGACCAACGGACAACTGATCGTTGCAAGCGATCCGAACGGATTGCGTCCGCTGACGATGGGACGATTGGGCGAAGCGTATATTTTCGCTTCGGAAACATGTGCGCTGGAAACGATTGGCGCTGAACTAGTACGCGATGTACAGCCGGGTGAATTGCTCGTGTTGGACGAACAGGGCTTACAAGAAGACACGTATATCGAACAACCGCAGCGTAAAGCGCTGTGCTCTATGGAATATATTTATTTTGCTCGTCCAGATAGTGATATGAACGGCTCCAATCTGCACTCTGCCCGCAAGCGTATGGGTTCTGTCATGGCACGCGAAGCGTTCGTCGATGCCGATCTAGTGACCGGTGTACCGGATTCCAGTATCTCCGCAGCAATCGGCTATGCCGAGCAGACCGGTATTCCGTACGAGCTAGGTATGATCAAAAATAAATACACCGGACGTACCTTTATCCAGCCAAGCCAAGAACTGCGCGAGCAGGGCGTAAAGATGAAGCTGAGTGCGGTACGCCGCGTCGTTGAAGGTAAACGCGTCGTCATGATCGACGACTCCATCGTACGCGGCACAACGTCGCGCCGGATCGTCAACATGCTGCGCGACGCTGGTGCGACGGAGGTGCATGTACGGATTACCTCACCACCTTTTAAAAATCCATGCTTCTACGGCATCGATACCCCGGATCGCCGCGACCTGATCGCGTCATCCAAAACGGTCGAAGAAATTCGGCAGGAAATCAACGCCGATTCCCTCGCCTTTCTGAGCAATACGGGCTTGATCGAAGCAGTCGCTGGCGATAATCGCGGTGACTACAAAGGCGGCATGTGCATGGCATGCTTTGACAACGACTATCCAACTCAAGTTGATTTCGGTGGCGAAGAGCAATTCGGCTGTGGGTGCTGACGGGATTGCGCTTGGTGGAAAAGGGTGGCGGGGATAGATGTGGACCGCTCCGGGGAAGGATATAGGCTGCCGATCGCGGGTTGAAATCGGGTGCCTTGGATTGGATAA
Organism: Paenibacillus sp. JQZ6Y-1; assembly: GCF_040719145.1. Taxonomy (NCBI): domain Bacteria; kingdom Bacillati; phylum Bacillota; class Bacilli; order Caryophanales; family Paenibacillaceae; genus Paenibacillus; species Paenibacillus kandeliae. The sequence continues at coordinate 19,018 of NZ_JBFDUZ010000010.1, read as the reverse complement.
CCCCTTGTAGAGGAAGGCACCCGATTTCAAAGGCGATCTATAGCTTATTTCCTTCCCCTCCGCTCCACACTCTCCCCACCATTTTCCAACAGCGAATCCGTTAGACCCGGTGGGTAGTAGGGGCAAGATAAGGATGATACCTTAAAACCAAAACCAACATCAATATCCTCGCCAAACATGATCCATACAAAGAGAATACCGGATATGGAGTCTATACCTATAAATAGCACGGAATCAAAACAATCACGACAGCACAACAATCCCAACCAACGAATCACGTAACCCATCAAGAACTATAGTCAACTCTAATCATTCATTTCTAATTCATTGTTGTCTAATCTCTACCAATCTCTTCCCATTACCCCCACCGAAAACTTCGGAAGTTGGGTTGGGAGCGGAGAGGGTGATCGTTGCACGTAGCGGAGGGAATGGAATCGTTCCGGGCGGAGCATTTGCGGATCGGCTTTTTACGACTCTGGTTATCATTCGGAAAAAGCCGGTCTGCAACAGCGAAGCCCGAACGATCCATTCCCGCAGCGATGTAGCAGCAGAACACCCACTCTCGCTCCATCCCAACTCCCGTCAATATTTCAACAGATGAAAGGTGCGATCACAGTGTCAGAAGCGTATAAAAAGGCCGGCGTCGATATCGCGGCAGGCAATGAAGCGGTTGAACGGATGAAAAAGCATGTCAAAACGACGTTTCGCCCAGAAGTGATGACAGACCTCGGCGGCTTTGGAGCGCTGTTTGGACTGAATAAAGATAAGTACGAGGAGCCAGTGCTCGTTTCCGGTACAGATGGTGTTGGTACGAAGCTGAAGCTCGCTTTTGCGATGGATAAGCACGATACGATTGGGATCGATGCAGTCGCAATGTGTGTGAACGACATCGTAGTACAAGGCGCGGAGCCGCTCTTTTTCCTTGATTATCTTGCCTGTGACCGAGTGATTCCTGAAAAGATCGAAGCGATCGTGTCTGGTATTGCAGATGGTTGTCGTCAATCCGGTTGTGCACTGATCGGCGGCGAAACGGCGGAGATGCCGGGTATGTATTCGGAAGGCGAATATGATATTGCCGGCTTCACAGTAGGTATCGTGGATAAGCCGAAAGTCATTACTGGTAGCGACATCGCAGCAGGTGATACAGTGATCGGGCTTGCATCCAGCGGTATCCATAGTAACGGATTTTCCCTCGTGCGTAAGCTGCTGCTCGAAGATAGCGGTTATGAATTGACAGCGCAGGTGGCAGAGCTGGATAATGCGGTGCTAGGACATGTGTTGCTAGAGCCAACGCGCATTTATGTGAAGTCGTGTCTGGCTTTGCAACAAGCGGTACAGGTTAAAGGCATGGCGCATATTACAGGCGGCGGCTTTATCGAGAATATCCCGCGGATGCTGCCGGACAACGTGAATGTTGATATTGAATACGGTAACTGGCCGATTTTACCAATTTTCCAATTGATGCAAGCCAAAGGTGGCATTAGCAACCGCGATATGTTCACTACCTTTAACATGGGGATTGGTATGGTAATCGTCGTTCCAGCAGAACAAGCCGAGCAAGCATTGGATGTATTGAAAGAACAAGGCGAAGAAGCATATGTCATCGGTCAAGTAACGGAAGGGCAAAAGATCGTTACCTTTACCGGAGCGGATGTATAATGAGAGCACTGAATATCGCGGTATTTGCGTCTGGTCAAGGAAGTAATTTTCAGGCGCTTGTACATGCACAGCGCAGCGGATTGCTGGGACCAGCGGAAGTAAAGCTGTTAGTATGTGACAAACCGGCAGCCCCGGTCGTAGAGCGTGCGCGGCAAGCGGGCGTGGACATGTTTACATTTCAGCCCAAAGAGTATGGCAGTCGCGAAGAGTACGAATTGGACATTCTCGCGGAACTGGCGAAGCGCCAAATTGATTTGATTGTGCTGGCAGGCTATATGCGTTTGCTCACGCCGACGCTGGTGAATCCATATATGGGGCGGATGATCAATATTCATCCGTCGTTGTTGCCTGCCTTTGCCGGTAAGGATGCGATTGGACAGGCGTTAGCATATGGTGTGAAATTGACTGGAATCACGGTGCATTTTGTTGATAACGGCATGGATACGGGACCGATTATTGCCCAGCAGCCTGCACATATTCACCCGGACGATACAGCAGAGACACTGGCAGAGCGGATTCATAAGATTGAGCAGACCTTGTATCCGCGGGTCGTATCGCAGATTGCCGCTGGAAAGGTTCGTCTTGCCGAGGATGGCAGACATGTGATTGTAGAACAGTAAGCAGTATGTCTTTTCCCAATACAAAGGAGGAATTTTCAATCATGACGATCAAACGTGCGCTGGTTAGCGTATCCGATAAAACAGGTGTAGTCGATTTCTGCCGCGAACTGTCGCAGTTAGGGGTAGAGATCATTTCTACCGGCGGTACCAAAAATCTGCTTGCCGATGCAGGTGTACCGGTGATCGGCATCTCCGAAGTAACTGGTTTCCCCGAGATTCTGGATGGACGTGTGAAAACATTGCATCCGGCTGTACATAGCGGTCTGCTCGCGATCCGCGATAGCGAAGAGCATCAGCAGCAAATGAAGGAACTGGAACTGGGCTACATCGACCTCGTGGTCGTGAATCTGTATCCATTCCAACAAACGATCTCCAAGCCAGATGTCGCTTACGAAGACGCGATTGAAAATATCGACATCGGCGGTCCAACCATGCTGCGTAGTGCTGCCAAAAACCATGCGTTTGTGACTGTTGTGGTTGATGCGGGCGATTACACAACCGTATTGGACGAAGTACGTAGCGAAGGTGATACGACGCTGGATACGCGCAAGCAGCTCGCTGCCAAAGTATTCCGTCATACCGCTGCTTACGATTCCCTGATCTCCGATTATTTGGCGGAAGTACTGGAAACGCCGTTCCCTGAGCGCTACACCGTGACGTATGAGAAAATTCAAGATCTGCGCTACGGTGAGAACCCGCACCAAAGCGCTGCCTTTTACCGTAAGCCGATGGCTTCGGCAGGCACATTGACTACCGCAGAGCAACTGCACGGCAAAGAGCTGTCGTATAACAACATCAACGATGCCAATGCTGCCTTGCAAATCGTCAAAGAATTCACTGAACCGGCTGTTGTAGCCGTGAAGCATATGAATCCATGTGGCGTAGGCGTAGGCTCCACAATTGCCGAAGCGTACAACAAAGCATATACAGCTGATCCAACTTCCATCTTCGGCGGTATCGTTGCAGCCAACCGTGTGATCGACGCGGAAACCGCACAGCCGCTGAGCGAAATCTTCTTGGAGATCATTCTGGCACCAGATTTTACGCCGGAAGCGCTGGAGATTTTGACGAAAAAGAAAAACATCCGTCTGCTGAAAATGGGCGAATTCTCATCTTCTGCTGATCGTAAACCGCAGCAGATCGTGACCGAAGTGGAAGGCGGAATGGTTGTACAAGAGAGCGATGTACATTCCATTACCGAAGCCGATCTGAAAATTGTCACTGACCGTGCTCCATCGGCGGAAGAGATGAAGCAACTGCTATTCGGCTGGAAAGTCGTGAAGCATGTGAAATCGAATGCCATCGTACTCGCAGCTGACGATATGACAATCGGCGTTGGCGCAGGTCAAATGAACCGCGTCGGTGCTGCCAAAATCGCCATCGAGCAAGCGGGTGACAAAGCAAAAGGTGCCATTCTCGCATCCGATGCCTTTTTCCCAATGGGCGATACCGTCGAAGCGGCTGCACAAGCAGGCATTACCGCGATCATTCAACCGGGCGGCTCGGTCAAAGACGAAGAGTCGATCAAAGCAGCCAACGAGCATGGCATCGCGATGGTATTTACCAGCGTACGTCATTTCAAACACTAATCAGCAGCATCCCCATTTTCACGAACGGAGTGTGACAATATGGATATTCTTGTAATCGGCAGCGGCGGACGTGAACATACGATTGTATGGTCGCTGTCCCAAAGTCCACAAACCGAAACGATTTACTGCGCCCCCGGCAACGCTGGGATTGCACAGCTTGCAGAGTGTGTGCCCATTCCAGTCAATGAGTTTCAAAAGCTGGCTGACTTCGCCGCCGACAAACAGGTAGGTCTCGTTGTTGTTGGTCCAGATGATCCGCTGGCTGACGGCATCGTAGACGTATTCGAAGCCCGTGGCATCCCCGTCTACGGTCCACGTCAAAATGCCGCCATCATCGAAGGCAGCAAAACCTTTATGAAAGATCTGCTGCACAAATACAATATTCCAACCGCCGCGTATGCCAAGTTTGACGAATACGAAGCAGCACTGGACTATCTCAAGCAGCAGCCAATTCCGGTCGTGATCAAGGCGGACGGTCTAGCAGCGGGGAAAGGCGTAACCGTCGCACGCAGCATGGAGGAAGCGGTGGATGCACTGCAAGCGATCATGCAGGATAAAGTATTTGGCGAAGCAGGTAGCCGCGTTATTATTGAGGAGTTTATGGAAGGGCAAGAGATGTCCATCCTTGCCTTTGTTGACGGTGAAACCGTGCGCGTGATGCCTGCTGCTCAGGATCACAAGCCCGTCTATGACAACGATAAAGGTCCGAATACGGGTGGGATGGGTACGTATTCGCCATTGCCGCATATCGATCAACAGATCATTGACGAAGCCATCGCCGACATTATCATTCCGACAGCCAATGCAATGGTGGCGGAGGGGCGCCCGTTTCAAGGCGTGCTGTTCGCTGGTCTGATGATTACGCCCGATGGCAAGCCGAAAACGGTAGAATTTAACGCCCGTTTTGGCGATCCCGAAACTCAGGTAGTGCTGCCGCGCTTAAAGACAGATTTGCTGGATATTTTCCTCGCGACCGTGAATGGCACGCTGGCGGATATTGAGATTGAGTGGAGCGATGAAGCAGCAGTATGCGTTATCCTCGCTTCTGGCGGCTACCCAGCGTCTTATCCTAAAGGATTGCCAATCTCAGGATTGGATCAAGTCGATACCGATCAGGCACTCGTCTTCCATGCAGGCACTGGTCATGGTACTAATGGCGAGATTGTTACGAACGGCGGTCGTGTACTTGGTGTGGTTGGTCTTGGCAACGATATTGCTTCTGCACGTGCGAATGCTTATGCTCAGGCGGAGAAAATCACCTTTGAAGGTAAGCATCAGCGCAGCGATATTGCTGCAAAAGCACTGGTGGAGCAAGGTTGATGGATGTTGATGTCATATATTTCAGTGCATCATTAAGTTGAGTGCTGAGTGCATGAAGCAGTAAAAGAATGGATGTTTATTTGCTGAAATTGGATAAATGAGAGTACAGCCATTTGCATAATGTACCTGAATGAGTTGCCTGTCATAGATGCTGTTTTGCAGTATTTCTTATGGTATCGCTCCGTTTAGGTAAAAACGCAAATGGCTGTTTATCATGCAAACAGAAAGCAATCGATTTGAAAAACTACATAAGCCACATTTGAATAGTATAGACAAATTCTCTGTAAATTTCGCATAGATTCTCTTTTTTTTACATACAAGAACGGATTTTGGAAAAATAGTACTAGAACTTTAAGACTATTTATAGTATTATTTGGTCATTGGCATATACAAAAGTAAATTTTTGAGTGTTTATTTATGATTTATGTAGGACTTAGTGTCGTGTTTTTTTGAGTATAACATGCTTTAATACCTATGCATGAAGAAGTGATGATTTTGGTTATTCTAAAAGATAATTTTTTAAAAGCAATATATGTATGATGCAGCGTATAGATAAACGTAGATTGAATTATAGGCAGGTAATGTAGAAATGAACGATTTTCAATTAGTCGAATATGGTATATTACTGGCTCTGAATGTGGTACTCGTTATTATGAGTAGAGCCATGTATCAGAGATGGAAGAATGATACGTATATTAAGATGCTGGTAGCTTCACTGCTTACGCTTATCGCAACAGCAGGAATGTTCATGCTATCCGCCAAAACTGGATCATTTTATATGTTTTTTGTAGCTATGCATACGGTTGGAGTTATTGTCATGCAAATTGCTTTATTCCGACTCTATTTTGTGAATAGAAAGACTCCTCTATACATACATTTGGGAGCAACGATAGCATCAATACTGATTATGGCTGGGTCGTTATTTTTACCGATTGCCATGACGTCACTGCTTCTATTTTTTATACTGGCAGCGACTACGATTTATTCAATCATCAAGCTTTCTACAGATACAAGATACAAAATAAGAAGCAACGCCATCATGGTTTTTTACGGACTTCATATGATTTTACAAGTGGTTACCAACATTACAGCTAAAGTATATTTTCAACAATGGGGATTACTATTTTATATCGTTTCTGCCTTGTTGATTTTCACTATGATTTTTGAACGATTATTTGAATTTTTGCAAATAGCCACCTTTACATCTGCACGCGATGATCTGACAACTCTATATACGAGAAAACATTTTTTGCAGCAAGCTAGACAACTGGCTCAAAAAAATGCTGCCTATGGTGTGCTGTATATTGATTTCAATGAATCACATCTTACACCAAAGGAAATTGCAGATGCTCGCGAACAATTGAGTCGCATCGGAAAATCGATCGTGCGTATCATGGATGGCAAAGGGTTTGGTGGACGATATGAAGATAATGGAATCGCCATTCTTGTTTCCAATCCTGCTATTTCTCTTTCCGATTTAAGTAATGAATTGAAAAATCGCTTAGATGTAGAAGCCGCAGGGCAAGCAGGAGTCGGGTATATCAACATGAAGCCTAATATGGAAGTGGAACAATTGATTGCCGAAGCCAAGGCAGGAGCCGTACGAACACAACAGAGCGGAATGGATCTCATCTTTGATCTGGAGCATAGTAGGATTTTAAACGATTGATATGGAGGCTTTACATTGAATGCGATCATAGTATCAAGCCAGGCAGCGCCATTTGTGCATGAAGCCATCGGTCATACGGATATCAGTTTTCAGAAAACCGGACGTTTTGAAGATGCTGAGTTTATGGAGTTTTGCGAGTCCGTATCTAGAATTAATATTACTAATTTTATTTTGGATACAGATACTGCTTCAACCTCTATTTTTCTTCAAGGAGTGCGGCAGTATCGCTCGGTAAGACCAGCGACAAAAATTGTTATTATTGCCCTTGATCGGTACGAAGACGATGGCACCGTTCATCAATTAGCTGATATGGGTATAGAGGTTATCACAACAGCACCTGGCACTCCTGCTAAATCAATCGTTCCAGCATTGAAAAATCTACTGCCGGATAAAAATGATCCTACCGTATCGCTTACCGATTGGGATTCCGGTCACAGCGAGATGAAGCGCGTCAAAGATAGCATTTATCGTTATACTTCTCGAATAAAAGGTAATCAGACATTGGCTGGATCGGACGTACTGGAATTTGAATTGCCTGATGTACCGATGCAGGAAAAGATTGTGACTTTGGATCGAATCATTGGTACGGTCATTGTTGCAGTGATGGGGGTAGAGTCTAAGGTTGGCTCCACACACCAGAGTATCGTCATTGCTAATTACTTGAAGAAAAAAGGTTATTCGGTCGGAATCGTAGAGGCGAATAACTCCAGTGACTTCACAGTCATCGAAAATGCGTATCAGGGTACTCCCGATTTTAAAGGTAATACGACGCACTTCACGATTGAAGGTGTGACTTACTATAAAACAAATAAAAAGCACGAAATGAGCGAATTCGTGACTGCTGGACACAACTATCTGATTTTAGATATTGGTAGCTTTGCTGAAAGTGAATGGAGAAATGAATTTTACAGAGCGAGTGTTCAGATTGTTATGGGAGCTGGAAGTGAGTGGCGACAGAACAAAATCAGAAGATTCAGGGATATACATAAACAAACAGATCAATCCAACTGGATGTACTGTATCCCTTTTGTAGAAAAATTGACGATTCAGGATATACGTAAACAAATGCCAGGTAATCAGATTCACCGACTGCCTGTGCATCCTGATCCATACCGAAGTCTGGAACAGACAGATCATGTACTTTATAAAATATTGCGAAGCTATATGGGAGACGGTAAACAGGGTGTTTCCAAAAAGATGCTATACAGCATCATCGGAGTATTTGGCATTGTCATTATTGTTCTCATCGTAATGCTGTTCAGCGGGAAATAAATTAGCAAGAAAGAGGATAACTATGGCCCATTTTTTCTATCGTAGATCCCCGAGGATCATTAAAGAACTGGCCGGACAGGAGCTGGAGATTTATCATCCGCCTTCCAAGCCACAGGAACCACAGCTTAATATTATTTCTGTCATTATTCCGGTTATGGTTACGGTTGCCGGAGCAGCTGCAATGATGACTTTTTATCAAAGTAGAGGCAATAACAGCTTTGTTGTTGTACAGATGATCTCCGTATGTACAATGGTTGCTTCCTATATGGTACCGATCTTGGTTTATTTTCAAAATAAAAATAAATACCGTTCTAAGTTAAAAAAGCGAATCCGTTTGTATGAAGAGCATCTAAATGAAAAACGCGAGATTTTGCAAAGTTGGAAAAACGAATTGGTGCTAAATTGGCATCAGACTCATCTAGATCCACAATTTTGCCTCAGTGTAGTCAGTGATAGAAAATCTTCAGTATGGGAACGGATTCCGCAGGACTCTGATTTTATAAAAATTAGATCGGGTATTGGTACCGTACCAAGTAATTTTGACATGAAAGTTCCTAAACAGGAGAGTATAGAAAAAGAGCCGCTCGTTGAAAAAGCGATTGAGCTGGCAGATCGATTTGAAGAAATTCCGAATGCTCCTGCACTATTGGATTTGAACAAATATCGAGTGGTAGGGCTGGTCGGTAATGAAGAAGATTTAAACATGTTTTGCCGTACATTGATTACGCAACTGGCTACCCACCATGCGCCAGATGAAGTGAAGATGTCTGTGTTCATGAATAAAGCGCAGGCTGAACAGTGGGATTGGATTCGTTGGTTACCACATGTATGGAACGAAGCACGCTCAAGCCGATACATTTTTCAAGAACGAAGTTTCCAACCTCAGATTTTAGAGCAGCTATTTACGATTTTACAGCGTAGACAATGGTTGAATAAGGAAGAAAAAGCATTACCATTTTACATATGCTTTCTTCCATTTATTGAAATGTTAGAATATGAACCGATTTTACCTTTGATGATGAAACAAGCTGACAAGCTTGGTGTATGCAGTATCGTTTTGGCAGATAGTAAGGATCGTCTACCGAAAGAATGCGAATTGGTTATCGATGTGGCGAACGGACAAGGGATGATGCGTTCTACCAATGTCACGGGTGGCGCAGTAGAGCAATCTTACGCTAAGCCTAAAGATAGCATGCCTTTTGTGCAAGCATTTACACCAGATAGTATGACGTTGGAAGAAGCGAACCGTTTTGCTCGTAAACTTGCCCCGTACCGGATGAAGGAAAATTCGGCTGACGAGATTGCCAATGTGCTTACACTATTTGAATTGCTGAATATTCAGGATATTGAGCAATTTATGTTGGAAGGAAATTGGGACGAACATCGTTATCCCAATACGCTTCCATTTCCGGTCGGTGTAAAAGGTGGTCAAAAGCCGGTCATTATGAATCTTCATGACAAGATTGAACGCAAAGGTCATGGTCCACACGGTTTGATGGCAGGTACAACCGGTTCTGGTAAAAGTGAAGTTATTCAATCGATGATTGCTTCACTGGCTGTGCAATACCACCCACATGATATGGCATTTATGCTTATTGACTATAAAGGTGGCGGAATGTCTAATATTTTTCAGGATTTACCGCATGTTATAGCAACCATCACCAATTTGGAAGAAGAAGGCTTGATTGAGCGTTCCAAAATCTCACTCAAAGCTGAATTGAAGCGAAGACAACGACTGTTCATTGCAGCTGGCAATGTCCAGCATATCGATGAATATTATCAAACCGATTGGAAAGAGAGGCATCCACTGCCCCATCTATTCATTGTTATTGATGAATTTGCCCAATTGAAAAAAGATCAGCCAGAGTTCATGAGCGAGTTAGTCAGTATTGCTGCAATTGGTCGTACGTTAGGCGTCCATCTTTTATTGGCAACTCAGAAGCCAGGCGGTGTAGTGGATGACAAGATTTGGAGTAACTCACGATATCGTGTATGTCTGCGTGTTCAGGATGAGGGCGATAGCCGCGAAATGATTCGAATTCCAGATGCAGCACATATCACGAATCCTGGTCGCGGATTCTTACAGGTAGGCAGTAACGAAGTGTTTGAATCCATTCAATTTGCTTGGAGTGGGGCTCCGTATCATCCTTCTAACACTGCGTCTGCTCAATCGGATCGGAACATATACGAATATGATCTTGATGGACGTCGAACGAAATTGCAGGACCCACTTGAATTGTTGCAGGAAGCACCCTCAGACCTAGCTCCGAAGCAGAAGCAGCTGAATGTGCTGATTGATTACATTGCTGAACGTGCGAAACGTCGAGGCATTAACAGACTTCCGGGTCCGTGGCTTGAGCCGCTCCCTACTAGTATTTCCTTGGCTCAATTACCTGTTCAATCACTGGAACAAAATAAAACTCTATATCCAAAAGTTGGACTGGTGGACGATGTAGTAAATCAGAGCCAATTCCCGCTTCATATCGATTTGGAAACTGGACATTGGGCCATTTACGGTATGCCTGGAACGGGCAAAACGACGTTTATTCAGACGCTTCTTTACTCGATGGCACAAAGCTCGACACCTGAAGATATACACATCTATGCATTGGATTTTGGACGTATGCTAAAAGATTATCGTTTGCTGCCTCATGTGGCGGATGTCATTCAGGATGAAGAAGAAGAGAAAATGGAACGGTTATTCACTTTACTAGAAGATACCGTTACTCGACGCAAAATTCTTTTCTCAGAAAACGGTGTGAAATCGAGAGCAGGCTATCGTGAAGAAACGGGGCAAGCTCTACCAGCAATTATGGTCGTTATTGATAGCTATGTCAGCTTTAGAAGTCAGTTTGAGAAGCTACACGAGCGTCTAGAGCCTTTGCTCAGGGAGGGCTCTAGTTTAGGGATTTATTTTGTAGTGACGTGTAATAGGGTATCGGACATGCTGGAGCGTGTACGCAGTAATTTTGCGAATGCCGTTACCTTTATGCTCGCCGATCCTTCTGATTATAGCTATGCCGTTGGACGGCTGGGCAAAGTTCCGAATGGACTCTCTGAAGGACGAGGCTTCATTAAAGGAAGTGTACCTCCATATCAATTCCAGACTGCATTAGCACTGGATGCGATGAATGAGTCAAGCCGTGCCAAACAATTGCGTGAGCAATTTGTAGAGATGGATGAATCGTATGAAGGCTCGAAGCCAGAGCCGATTCGTACATTACCAGATATCTTCCCACTGCATGAAGTATGGCAAGCATCTGATCTTGATCAAGATTCTTCGAATGGTATTCCACTCGGCATCCAGATTGATAATTTGGATATACTGGATTGGAATATGGAAGCAGATGGCCCTTACTTTACGATTGGTGGCCGAATGGAATCTGGTAAAACTTCTCTGTTGAGCGCGATTGGTCTGATGTCTGCAGCAAGATACAAGCCCGAGGAGCTGGAGCTTTATCTATGCGATTTCCGTCGTAGTTCGCCGGGGCTAGGGAGTTTGAAAGACCTGAATCATACCAAAGGGTATTCCTACAATGAGCCAACCTTTTTGCAAATGCTTGAGGAGCTTCGGGAAGAAGTGGAAAGTCGCTCCGAGGATGATAGTTATGACGATTCCAAACTTATGCTGCTCATTGACGATGTTGATTTTATAGCCAAGCGTATTTCCAAGACCATTACCGGACATTTGGAATACATCGCCAGACATGGACGCGATCGTGGTGTGATCATTGTTGTTGCTGGTTTGGCAAGCGGAATAAATCGAATGTTTGACGAATGGATCAAGGAAATCAAATCTGCTCAGGTGGGTTGGTTGCTTGGAACATCGGAAGCCGCAGATGCCGAGTTGTTCGGTATCAAAATCCCGTTCTCATCGGGAAGCAAGATGCTGCCTGAAGGCGAAGGGTATTATATCCGCCGTAAATTTGTACGTGTGAAAACCGTGCACACATTTGCGGATGGAGAAGCCCCGGTCATGCAGCATGTTTTAGAAGTAAATCAACGTACTGCCCTGCTCAACATTTGAAATTAAATGTTGGGCAGATAATAATCTGAGCCATATGCTCAATCAGATGAACCACCATACGATATTTCTACCGCAAGGTAAAATATAAATACTATTTGAACAAAGGGGAAATTACACATGGCAAGAATTTTGATTACACCAGAAGAAATGGATCAGGCGGCAGACAAATTTAGAAATGCAGCAGAAGAGGCGCGCAACATGTCCGATTCTCTGAACTCCACAATGGATTCCATGCAAGCACAATGGGAAGGTATGACATCCCAAGGTTTCTATGAAAGATACGAGACTGACAAACAGAACATGACGACTTATGTAGAAATGCTGACAGCTGTAGCCGAAGAATTGAAAACTATTGCACAACGTTTCAGAGAAGCAGACCAACAGTAATTGTAGCAAGTTTACATAAAAAGCCAGGTAAGATTTTACCTGGCTTTTTATCTACTCAAACGGATTTCTTTTAGAAAGGATGCCAATCATGAGTTACACCGTACAGGCTACTAGCAATACGCCAGCACTTCTGATTTATTTGCTGGATATTAGCGGCTCTATGACGCTTGAATTAGAAGGTAGGCAACGAATGGAACTGGTGAATGAAGCGCTTCAAACCATTATGCGCCAGATTGTATATCGTTCTACGCGGGGTACTAAGATTGCACCGCGTTATCGGATATCCATTCTTGCTTATAGTGATGAAGTATATGATTTGCTTGGAGGAGTTAAATCCATCGATCGAATCGGAAATTTGGATCAATTGCCTAAGCTGTATCCTAAGCGATTCACCGATACCGCCAAAGCATTCCGGCAGGCAGAGAAGATTTTGCAGACAGAGATGGAGTCTATGCAGAATTGTCCTGCACCGATTATTTGTCATATGACGGACGGTATCTATACAGGCGAAGATCCTGAACCGATTGTACAGCGGATCATGAATATGTCTATTCCTGATGGTGCAGTACTTGTTGAGAATATATTTATTACAGATGATGCAGCGAGTCACCGTATTCGTGATGCGCGAGCATGGAAGGGCATAACTGCTGAGAGTGTTACAGTAGATCCTTACTCTGAAAAGTTAAAGCGCATGTCGTCGATTATTCCTGAGAGCTATCGGGATATGATGAAAGAATCAGCATATTCGATACAGTCTGGCGCTTTGATGCTGCTTCCTGGGACGAGCAAGGACTTGATTTCATTAGGATTTCAGATGTCAGCATCTACTCCAATGTAAATGCTTGAGAATTATAGGGAGAAAGAAGGAATATAGATGAACCACTCTTTGATAACTTTGATTATTGATGCTTCAGGGAGAACAGCGGATATTGAGTTGCCGGATAATGTACCTCTGCGAGAACTGCTGGAGCCAATGCTCAAGGGCATGAACGAATGGCTCTCTCTTCATTTCCAAGCTGAAGAATGTAAGCTCTTAATGAGCGATGATGGAATGGATTGGCGATCAATCTCAATAGAAAAGACGATTGAGGAACTTCAGATCGTCGATGGACATTATATCCGCTTGGAAAAGAGCCAAAGTTTTTCAACTATTTAATTCATGGGAATCTAAACTCATCATGTTCCAGCTCATAGGATCGATTGTACGATGCAATCAGTAAAGGAGAATTAATATCATGTTTCCACCGGATATGGGGAAAACAATAGACATTCGGGGCGAAACATATCGAATGGCAGAACATCCGTTGTTTGCCAATATGCCATACGGTCAGGAAGGTCGACAAGGTACGGTATATCAGCTGTTAAGCCAGAATCATAAGATGGCTGCACTGAAAGTATTAAAGCCGGCATTTCGGCACCCATCTTTGGTTAAGCAAGCTAGGTTATTGAATGAGCTTCCAGCCATTAAGGGGTTGGAAATCTGTCAGCGTTATGTTCTTAATCCACAGGAAGACAGCGAACTTCTTGCAGCACATCCAGAACTACTGTATGCAATCAACATGCCGTGGATCGACGGCGTATTATGGACGGATATCTTGCTAGAGCGAAGTGTATGGAGCGATCAACAGGCGCTGAATTACGCTATAGCATTTGCCAATCTAATGATGGAGATGGAGCAGATCGGTATTGCACATACAGATCTATCCTCCGCGAATATTGTGATTCAGCATAAGGAATCAGAAGATATTCAGATCGGGCTTATCGATGTTGAGGGGTTATATGCAGAAACGTTGGAAGAGCCTGAGTATTTACCAGATGGAGCGACGGGATATAGCCCTTTATTTTTACGAGATGATCCAGATTGGAGCGCATATTCTGATCGTTTTTCAGGAAGTATGATCATGATAGAGATGTTATCCAGAAGTGATCAGAGTCTGGTGGATCATACCTGGGCAGAGAGTTATTTTGATCCTACAGATATGCAACATCCAGATAGTGAACGCTATATAGCATTGCAGGAAAAACTAGCCGATCGCTTTGGACAAGAAATCGTTAATCTGCTGGCTAGGGCGTGGAATGCAGAGCAATTGCAGCAATGCCCTTCATTTGGCGAATGGTATGTTGCCTTAACAGCAGCACAAGTACGATTGGATGAGCAGAAGCCCATTCATTCAGAAAATAACAAAGCTAACGACAGCGTTTCTTCCGCAGGTGAACCGGTCGTAGAAAGCAGTCATTCCATCGACTCCATTGGAGATTCCTCTATTCGCCCTATTACATCGGAGCAACAAAATCATCTTGAGCAAGCAAGGCATTTGGAGCATATAGGCAATAAATCATCTGCTCTATGGAAATATGGAGTATTGCTGGAAGAATTATCTTCAAGTTCTCCTTTATATATCGAAATATCCGTAGTGATGGCAGAGATTCAACAACAATTGGATGAGGAATTGGAAGAAATCGCGCCGCCTCCTCCGATGGCTAAAAAGTTGCTTCAACAGGCAATGCCTGAACAAAATCAATCGCTGTATCATCGACTATGGGTAGGATGTACGGCAGGAGCCTGCCTCATTGTTGTACTGGCATTGCTTATTTATATTATTAAGGGATTTTAGACTTTTTTATTGAAAGGAAGTGTACATTTTGGAACAAGCGGAATGGATGTATCCGTTAACAGAACAAGAGTTTTTCTTTTTAGTTCAGATGGTAGGAATCCGCGATATTGCAAGTTATGAAGATCCGTATCGAGGATATTTGATGCAGGAGCTGGAGGAAGAATACAAACAGGTAGAAGAACAGTTGGTCGCAAAAGGATATCTGATTCCACAGGAAAATGGAACAGGATTCAATATGGACGAAATGCTCGGTCTTTCGATTGCTGCTTGCGGGACAGGAAATGTTATTTCGATACAAAAATCAATTGCAGGTACAGGCGATTATGATGGTTTATTTTATTTTACAAATCCTATCGTTGTCGAGCGCACATCGGAAGAACAGCACGATATCGTACTGACTCCTGTAGCCAATGCCAAATTATCATTAGAGTTGATTGAACGAATTTTCCCGTTGACTCTGAAATACAATGTTGGCAAAGCTGTGGAGATGAAAGGGCACACATGGCAATCATGGAAACAACTTGATCGAGAAGTCAAATACGCTGCATTACTGAAGGCAGATTGTACGGAAGAAATCGCAAATTCGATTTTGGATGTATTTGAAAAAGGAGAACGTTCCGGCTCTATCTCATTTTTGAATCGAAATGGATACAGTTGGAGCAAAGAGTCCTATCATTACGCGCAACAGGGAGCCAAATTATATCTAGTTACTGAACCAAGTACGGATCGTCTCAAAATTCAACCGTACAAGCCACATGTAATTAAAAAAGCATTGGAGCGTTTTGCACAGCAATTTGATATGAGTGAACAGAAGGAGGAACAGAACAATGACTGACCGCATTAAAATTGATCATGAGCATGTTCGTCAAATCGGGGAACGTTTCCAACGAAGCAATGAGGAGAGTCTCGCACTGGCAAAAGAATTGAAATCGTTAATTGATGGATTGACCGGAGAGTGGGAAGGAGCATCCAGAGAACGCTTTTATTCCTCGTATCAGGATGCAGACCAAGAACTGATAAGTACAGCGAAAGTATTGAAGGATGTCGGAGATGAATTAACTGCGATTGCCGAGAGATTCAAACAAGCCGATACCGTAAAGTAAGCCGGGAGGGAAAATAACATGGCCATTCGTGCAGATGTACGTAAGCTACAAAACGCAGCCAGAAAATTACGTTTAAACAGTAATAGACTTGAACAAGAAAGTGCCAGCGTTAATGGCAAAATTGAATCTATGACGTGGGAAGGCAATGTGTATCGGGATTTTATAGAAGGATACTATGATGTACGCCAATCCATGAGAACAACTGCTAATGATATGGAAAGCTTTGCTTCCCGATTGGAAAGTTTAGCGGAGAGATTTCGCCAGGAAGATTTGGAAGAAGAACGTAGAGAGAAGGAAAGACAAGAACGCGAGCGTGAGAAAAAGAAAGAAGCTCGTCGTAAAGCAAACAGCTAAAAGGGGAAAACATAGATGAAACTGGAAGTCGGATTAGACAGCCTGACACAAGCTTCCCGCAGTCTGGATCGGGCTGCACGGGAAGTGGAGGAGTTAAAAGAAGAGCTGGATCAGGCGAAGAATAGTCTGAGTTCCAAAACACGGAATACCGGTAGTGTAGAAAGTACGTTTAACCGCATTCATCGGCAATTGGACGAGATGCAGCAGCAGTTGGAGCAGATGTCCCAGTTAGTGAGCCGCAAGCGTGATGAATACGAGGAAGCCGACCGTAATGGCGAAGACATCGACGTTGGCAAAGTGTTTAGCTTTGCGCTGGCAGCGGCAAGTTTGGTTCTCGATTTTGTTCCCTTTGTCGGCAATGTCAAAGGGATTATCGAAGCAGTGACTGGTCGTGACCTGTTAACCGGCGAAAAGCTGGAAGCATGGGAGCGGGTATTAGGTGTGATGGGACCACTAGGTAAAGGGGTCAGCAAAGCAGTCAAAGTTGCTAAGTATGCGGACGAAGTGGTCAACGTGGTCGGGGAAGCGACCCGCCATGCCGACGATGTGACTGGAGCCGTATCATCGGCAACTCGGAATGCTGATGATTTGGCAGGCAGTGTCAGTGCCGCGAGCAAGGGGAAAACGGTCACGCAGGCAGCGGAAAACGGAGCCGATGAATTCGGCAGTGCCAGCAGCAAAACAAGCAGCAAAGCCGGCAATAGCGCAGAGCATGCAGAGCGAAGTTCAGAAGGCATGGATGCAGCTCCCTCGTCAACAAAGCGCAGCAGTGTAGATAGTGAGTCATCCACGCATCATACTGAGGATCTAAGTACAGCGGATCACCACTCCGCAGGTGTTGATGCAAGCGTTACGGCTGCAGCCAGCGCTGGTATTCTCGGAGCGGTTGCCAAAACAGGCAAAGGAGCAAAGGTTACCCAAAAAACAGAACATGCTACTGAAGTAACGGGTAAGATCGAAGATGTCTCTTCCTCTACCAGCAAAAACAAAAAGATTGAAGAAGCTGTTCGCTCCCAAGATGTTAAGAAGGCGAATACAGAAAGTTGTGCATTCGACCCTATCCATATGGCAACCGGTCATCAGTTTATCGACCATGATGCTTTATCATTATATGGTGCTGCGGTTTGGCCTTTCCGAATGTTGTATCATTCTGGAAGATTGCAACAGGGAGCATTGGGCAAAGCTTGGACGCATAACTATGTAGTACGTCTAGAAATAGAGGATACAGCAGAGCAGCAACAACCGGCACAAGAACAATCGGAAGATCAACGGAAGTTAGAACAAGATATACAGCCGTCATGGATTACGGTTCATTATACGGAAGGACGACGCAGCGTCTTTCATTTGCAGCCATCCGGTGTGTACCGCAGCAAGGATCTGGATGTCCGGCAGGATGAACTGCAATCGACCGAGCAAGGATATGTTTTAACAAGCAGACAACCAAGGGAAGTACATACCTTTGATCCAGAAGGTCGCTTGATTCGAGTAACAAATGCAGAGCAATTATCGCTAGAATTAACCTATGATGACGAAGGATTGCTGACGCATTTAACAGATGAAATTACCGGTCGCCAGTTTACGTTGACGTACGATGACCAGGATCGTGTTATCTCTGTGCGCGATGCTAGTCGTGTCATCCGGATGGAGTATGACGATCACGGATGCTTTGTTCGTTTTACGGATGCAACCGGGATTGAAACGATCTTTGTGAGCGAACCAGATGGACGATTGGTGTCTTTGACACAGGACGGGATTACCAAGTTTGAGAACACCTATGATGACCAGCATCGCATTATTGGTCAAAGCGATGCGAATGGTACTATGTCCTGGCTGAATTACGATCTCGATAGTCATCCAGACCTGATCATAACAACGGTCACTAACCGTCTAGGTGATCAGCGTACTGTAGTGCATAATGAGCAGCTACAACTGCTTGAAGTGCAGAAGGAAGATGGCAGTCGCACCACATATACGTACCATGAAAATGGTCAGCAGGCGAGCGTAACCAATGCACTCGGTGAGACGATTCGGTATGAGTACGACAAGCACGGTCAACTGATCCGTGAGATCGATCCACTGGAGCACGTCACCGAGTACCGCTATACCTCGGATCATTTGCTGTCTCAGATTGTGGATGCCGAAGGTAGTGTGACGGAATATCGTTACGATGAGGTTGGTCGCCAGACAGCCGTCGTTCGCCCGGATGGAAGTTCTGCCTATTGGAGCTACACCGATTCCGGTCAAGTGGAGCAGTATACTGACTTCAATGGCGGCATCTCCCGCTATGACTATGATGCGCAGGGCAATCTGCGTGCGTATACCGATGCTGCGGGTCGAACCACCCAAGTCCAACTGGATGACGTGGGGCGGATTACTACGCTGGAAGATGCAGCAGGCGGGGTC